>JAJYGR010000232.1 GCA_021790655.1 Acidobacteriota bacterium
CAGCCGATCCGTCTCAACCAGAAGCAGTGACAGGAAAGCCAGGATCAGGAACAAGTGGGCAGGACTCCAGTAGATAGAGAGACTGCCAAGCAACAAATGATTGACGACGAAGGGCAGCATGGCCTTGGCCAGAAGGCTAATTCCGACCAGCACCAGGATCAGGGTCGGTTCTGCCAAAATCGCCAGCATGACCGCCCTGCTCGATCCGATGCCGCCGTACACATTTCCTGTGTCGAGTCCGGCAAGGATGATAGCGAACGACCCAAGCGTGAGGATCATTCCGCCACCGAGCATGTCTCCCATGTCCGACAGCGGTAGCGGCCGATCGGTGAGAACTGGAATCAGAATCGGCACGGTCAACATCGCAGTGAAGGCGACAATCGGGGCGGTGAAGTAAATCCACGATGCCGATTCAGGCGCGACGGATTCCTTATGGAAGAGCTTCCACAGGTCTCGATACGGCTGGAAAAGACTTGGGCCGCGGCTGCGCTGCACGCGCTCTTCCACCTTGAGAATGAAGCCCTGCAGGAGGGGAGCCAGCAACAACACGCAAAGGACTTGAAGAATCTGTAGGAGAATGTTGGAGAGAATCACACGGCCCTCCAGTGCTTGCGACGATGGGGAATATCTCCTGGGACAGAACTTCTGTGCGGATGGCGCGAGAGGGGCGGGACTTTCTTCATGGCATAGTTCCCCGTTAGGGTAGGAGTCATCAGCCATGAAGGCGGTTAACGGTGGACTTCATCACCAGGTACAAATTGTTTGTAAATGAATCTTCGATCCTCGCTGCCGGTTTGTCAAGATCGTAAAAGCTGGCCGCATTGGCATTCGACCATTATGACCGTACGGAACTCGTGATGCCATGCCTTTCTTTCAGTAGTGAGTGTTGACAGCGGCGGCACCAATGGAATAGTAGTAAGGGTTGGTTAGGTGAGGGAGTTCACCTTTAACCGCTGTCCATTCCAATAGGCCGGACAGATGATGACTCCTGACAGGGAATCCTGTCGCGGAGCCATGTCCCGGCACGATCTCTGAACAAAGACTATTAGGAGTTTGGATCCATGACATACACATGGGTTCTCTCGAATTTTTACGCCGGTCTGGTGCTTGGCGCAATCGCGCGTGTCATCCCTCGCGCGCAGAGCATGATCGAAAATCCCATCTATCGGAACGGGGCCCACGGCATCGCGCCGTGGCGTTCGTACTCCGCCCCATTCCAAATCTTAGGAATTCTCACAATAAACGACCTTGTGTCGGGAAAGCGTATTCATCATGTCTGAGATTGCAAAACTTGAAGCTCTTGAAATCCTCGATTCCCGAGGGAATCCGACCCTCGCAGTCACCGCAACATTGTCGAACGGTGTGAAAGCAACGGCAAAGGTTCCTTCCGGAGCATCGACCGGCAAGCGCGAAGCAGTGGAACTGCGGGACGGAGATAAAGCCCGCTATGGCGGCAAAGGTGTGCTGAAGGCGAAGAGCCACGTTGAAGGCGAGATCCAGAATGTCATCCGCGGCTTCGATGCGAATGATCAGAAGGCGTTGGACAAAAAGCTATGTGAACTGGATGGCACGCCGAACAAAGCTCGACTCGGAGCGAATGCGATTCTTGGAGTGTCGCTGGCAGTTGCAAGAGCATCGGCGGAAGATCGGGTGCTCCCGTTTTATGCCAGTCTGGGGAACGAGGCTGCCAATCTAATTCCGGCGCCATGGTTCAACGTGCTGAACGGTGGAAGTCACGCCGACAGCAACGTGGATTTTCAGGAGTTCATGATTTCACCAGTCGGCGCACCTCGTTACAGCGAAGGACTGCGCGCAGCCGCCGAGACCTTTCATGCTCTGAAAGCCGTGCTGCACAAGAAAGGCTACAGCACAGGGGTCGGAGACGAAGGTGGATTCGCGCCGCAATTGAAGTCCAACGAAGAACCCATCGAACTGATTCTCGAAGCAATTCATAAGGCCGGCTACAAGTCTGGCAAGGACCTGGTCATCGTCCTGGACCCTGCGACCAGCGAACTGTTTGAGGATGGCTCATATGTCTTCGAGAAGTCGGACAAGAGCAGGAAGTCGCCGGCTCAGATGGTGGAATTCTGGAAGAGTTTGCTCGATCGCTATCCGGAAATTTGGGCCATTGAAGATGGGGTTGCGGAAGACGATCACTCCGGCTGGCAGCAACTGACCAAAACCCTGGGAGACAGAATCCAATTGATCGGCGACGACAATTTCGTCACCAATCCCACCTTGTTTCGTCAGGGCATCAAGGATGGCGTCGCCAATGCAATCCTCATCAAGCTGAACCAGATTGGCACGTTGACGGAGACGCTGGAATGCATTGAGATCGCACGCTCGAGCGGTTACGGCGCAGTCATCTCGCACCGTTCCGGGGAAACTGATGACACCAGCATTGCCGATCTGGCCGTGGCTGCGGGTATGGGTCAGATCAAGACCGGCTCGACCAGCCGCGGCGAGCGCATTGCAAAGTACAACCGCTTTCTGGAGATCGAACGCGAACTTGGAAGCAAGGCCCGCTAC
>JAJYGR010000344.1 GCA_021790655.1 Acidobacteriota bacterium
GCCCATGCCTGTGTTCATGTCCTCGCCAGCGGGCATGCCTGCATTGCGCGTCATTTTGCCAACGGTGGAGGACATCTGGTTCATCATGTGGTGCGGAAGATGACAATGCAGCATCCAGTCGCCGGGATTGTTGGCGACAAATTCAATGTTGCGGGCCTGCGCCACTCCCACCAGTACGGTGTTTCCTGGCCACCATGCGGATTCAGGAATACTGCCGCCTTCCGTGCCAGTCACGTAAAAGGTATGACCGTGCAGATGCATCGGATGATGGTCCATTCCGAGATTGACAAAGCGGATGCGCACCCGGTCCCCCAGCCGAACGATGAGCGGTGTCGGGGCGGGACCGGACTTGCCGTTCAAAACGAGCCAGTTGTACTCCATGTTCATCGTGTTCGGGACCGTATTGTTGGGCAGCACCGCGTATTCCTGTAAGTGAATGAGAAAGTCCTTGTCGCAATGCGGACGATACGGAATCTTCGGCTGCATGATGAAGCCGCCGAGCATTCCCGCCATCTCCTGCATAGCCATGTGCGAGTGATAAAAATATGTTCCCTCCTGATGAATATCGAATTCATAGATGAACCGCCCGCCAGGCTTTACAGGCTGCTGGCTGATGCCGGGCATGCCGTCGTAGCGGATCTTGTCCTCAAAGCCATGCCAGTGCATGGAGGTCTCTTCGGGCAGATGATTGTCGAAGATCACGCGCACGTGGTCGCCCTGATTCACCTGGATGGTCGGCCCCGGCGCGCTACCGTTGAAGCCCCAGGCGGCGATGGTTTTGTCCGGCCCAAGCTTCTGTTGAAATACCTCGGCAATCAGGTGAAACACTTTCGTCCGCCCATCCATGGTGAATGGCAGGTCGCCTACATCTGTAGTGATGACGGGCGCGGAAAATGCTGGCCCAGGATCGACAATCGCATCCCTTTTGATCAACTGGGCGCTGTTGGAAGACGGGCCATTGCTCCCTGCCTGAGCCAATAAACTCGGGCCAGCCAGCAGACCTGCGCCCATACCCAATGCACGCTGCAAAAACGTCCGACGATTGCTCACGGAAGATCCTTTGAACATAAAATTTTTAAATGCCAGGGGAAAAATGCGTGCTGCGCTTTTTAAGCGAGCCAGCACAACGAAGCGGAAATCGAAGAGGGACTAAATGCGGAGACTGGAGATGCTACGGTCCACTGACAATTGCGGGCACGCACTTCGAGAAGAGGGCTGGAGGTAGAAGCCTGTTGGTCCGAAAATTCGCGCGCTACCCGTATGATCCGTCGAGCAAAGCTTATGGGTCCCTTGTTTCGCATATGCTAACGACGCATATTTCATCTCGGAGCTATTTTTTTGAAGCAGCGCGCTGCTGATATCCGCGCAGGAAGTCTTTGGACATTGAAGGTTGGAGGGTTGGATACATTGCACGGAAGACTTGGTCCGATTCGCCGCTACATGCATCTGGTGGGAGCAATGCGAAGAAGCCATTCGCATATCGGACATCGATGCAGCGCCGGACGCGTTGTCGCTTACCATGCCGAACTGCATCGTCGCACAGCGGACATTGCACGCAGCCGCAAAAGACTGTAGCGCGATGAACAAAACCAACAGCGTCGAAGATAGCAGGCCGCGAAGCATCTGGCGCCAGCCTATCGCAACTCACTTGCGCGTGCAATCCCCGCAAGGTTATACACCGGCATCTGTTGCAAACTAGAATGGCTTTGGTGATGACCTCTCCGGCATTCGATCGTTTATGCGTTGTGCTGGTTTCCACGCGGAACCCGCTGAATATCGGCGCGGCTGCGCGCGCGATGTGCAATTTCGGCTTCCAGCATCTGCGGGTGGTCCATCCGTACGACGCAGCATTTCGCGAAGCGCGCTCCGCTGTTGGAGCTTCCCGGCTGCTTGAGGAAGCGGAAGAGTACCTCAGCGTTGCCGATGCTGTTGCTGACTGCACTCTCGTCGTCGGAACGACAGCAGCCGGCAACCGGCAATTGATGCATCCACTCTACATTTTGGAAGATGGCGCGGCCATCATCCTGGAGGAGCTTCTGCGACCGCGTGGGGACATGCGGCGCGTGGCAATTCTATTTGGTCCGGAAAAGCCTGGGTTGTCGAACGATGACCTAAGCCACTGCCACTGGCTGATGCATGTCCCGACAGGCGACGAACAAAGATCAATGAATCTTGGCCAGGCCGTGGCCGTCTGCCTTTATGAATTGGCGCGAAATACGAGTGTTACCGCGCCTTCCGATTTCTCTCCCTCCCCTGCGTCCGCGGAGGAACTGGAGCGGATGACTGTAGCGTTACTGAATGCGCTGCATAGCAGCGGCTATATGGGCACGCCTTCCGCGGAAGATAAAGAAGCGAGTGTGCGCCGTCTGGTCAGACGCATGAATCTTTCCTCCGCGGACACCTCTTTATGGCTCGGCATGTTGAGGCAGATTTTGTGGAAGCTGCGGTCGAAAGAGTAGCGATTCTCAAGTCTTTTCTAACGATGGCCGCGCGCGTGCCGGAATGCCCAGTCCCGCGAGAAGCACCAGAAGAATATAGATCGCCTGCATTGCCAGTCGCAGGGTAACGCCGGGCATGTGAAGGCCACCGATGGTCCGGTGAGCGGCATAGACATTGGCTGGAAAGACTGCAATCATCAGCAGCGCAATCGCAACGGAGGCATGTTTACCGGTTTTAGGAAGCAGCAGACCGATGGCTCCAGAGAGTTCCAGCATACCGGTAAAAACCACCCAAAACTCAGGATGAGGAAAGATCGGCGGGACAATACTGGCGAAAACAGCAGCGCGGATGAAGTGCCCGATGCTGGAGACGAACAATGGCAGGGCCACTACCACGCGCAGTACCCATTGCGTTTTTCCGAAGTTCCGGAAACGTCCCTGGGCCAGCACAAAAAATACAGCCAGCGTGAATATCAATACAGCAGTGGAGATCATGTATGACATCGAAGCGCCTTTCAGCAATCGTTCCACGTGGAACGCTCACGCAAATGGCATGCCAAAGGCAAACCTCCGGTGCGCATTCGAAGGGCCATGCACACAGTCCACAAGTGGACAGTGTGTCCGCTTAGAGAAAATTTTCTCTAGCGCGTCATCTGATACACAACTTCCTCTTCGATCTTTGATATCTGAAGTGTTGCGAGGTGCTGTTGTTTGAGTCGCTGGTTCAGTTGATGGAGGTCTGTAGACTTCAATTTCTGCCACTGCTGGATTCGCCGATTCATTGCCGCGCTGGATTGCCGATACAGTTCCAGCGCTTGCACAGGGATGGTACGGTCTCCGCTTTCCACCACTCTCAAGGCCGAGGCCAGCCCTGTATTTGCTGCGCCAAGGCCGATTACGTTTGTGTTTCCCTTCGCTTTATCGCCTGCGACAATATTCTGAATCGACAGTTCCAGGTGACTGACCTTCACAGCCAATTCTGGATGTTTTTCCAGTCCAGTGTGCATACTCTTCAATTCCTTCTGCACGGATTGGATCTCCGCCACGGCCTGTCGGCTGCGCATGGTGTCCGCGTAGATGCTCAGTCCAATTTCCTGCTGCTGTTGTAAGACTGTCGGAGTCGCAGAGGACCTTGGGTCCATGACGATGCGTAATGGCTGCGTGAAAGTTTGGCCATCGACGGTCAGTCGCGCCTGATAGGTCCCGGGTATCACCCGTGGGCCATGCGGCGGACGCCTTTCTTCATCTCCACTATCGGCTGCGCTCTTGTCTGCACCGGGGCCACCCCAGGCAAGGTCCCAGACGAAGCGATGCATCCCCGGCGTAACCTGGAGCCGCTGCGGTTTGGGAAACCAGCGCTCGGCAATGGGGGCCATCCGCGGCATGGGCGGCACGCTGTCCGCGCTGGAAAAATGCCGTACTACTTTGCCATTCGCATCCAGAATGGCGAGCGTCACGCTATGCGCTGGAGACTTGATTTCATAGTCTAGAATGGCCCCGTTCGGAGGGTTTTTCGCGGTCGGCTCCTCGGGTGGTAGCGGCGTGCCGAGGAAACCATCATTGTCGATGCGAACGGCTGTTGCTGGTCGATAGAGCCAAGCGGACGAAGCCTTCGCGGCCTCGGCGACCTGTCGCAGCGGCGTCATGTCGTCGAGTATCCAAAAGGAACGACCATGGGTAGCGACGACCAGATCATTGCCGTGGACATCGATATCGCGGATCGACGTAACAGGCAGATTCAGTTGCAGAGGCTGCCAGTGGTCGCCATCGTCAAAGGAAGTGTAGATGCCAAACTCGGTGCCCGCGTACAACAGGCCGCGCTGTTCCGTGTCTGCACGGACCACACGCAAAAACGTGCTGGACGGAATTCCGTCGATGGTGAGCTTCCAGGTCTTGCCGTAGTCCTGGGTGCGATAAATATACGGTGAGTCGTCGTCGAGCCGGTGGCGATCGACCGCTGCGTAGGCCACGCCCGGATCGAAGTGGGAAGCTTCGATCAGAGAAATTTTGCTCCACGGAGAAAGGCCGAGCGGTGTTACGTCCTTCCAGCTTGTGCCGCCATCGAGTGTCAGGTGAATCCGGCCCGTATCGCTTCCGGCCCATATTTCCTGCGCATTCAGGCTGGAGGGCGCAATGGTGAAGACCACGCCGTAGCCGCGCTGCTCGGCATTTGCAACACTAGTGGGGTGTGCAGCGATAGGCGTGGTTTTTGCAACAGCGCCGGTCAGGTCCGGGCTGATCTGCTGCCAGTGCAGACCACCGTCCGTTGTTTTCATCACATATTGCGTACCCAGAAAAAGTGTTTTCTTGTCCGCCGGAGAAAAGACAAGCACAGGCGTCCATGGGTCGCGATATTTGTGCTCGGTAATCTCCGTTCCAAAGTTAGGCATCGGCCATGGAGAAACATTCTGACTGAACGAAGTCTTGCGATTGAAACGAATTACGCCGCCAAATGTATCGGTCAGATAAATAATGTTGGGATCTTGCGGATCGATCGCGATATAACCGCTTTCGCTGCCACCGGGTAGAAACCAGTCGCGAGGCGTGATCTGTCCGTGGTCTGTGCGGCTATCAATGGCTGCGCTTCCGCTGTCCTGCTGTGCCCCGTACACAATGTATGGAAATTGATTGTCCGTCGTGACGTGATACAACTGCGCCGTCGGCTGGTTGTACCAGGTACTCCATGTCTTGCCATAATCCAGACTGATGCTGGTCCCCTGGTCGACGCCCAAAATCATGCGCGATGAATTTTTCGGATCCACCCACAGCTCGTGATAATCGTCTCCACCCGGAGCGCCGCGCACAATGGAAATCGTTTTGCCGCCATCTTCGCTGCGGTATAGCGCAACGTTGGGGACATACAACACATCCGGGTGGCTGGGATCAATCGTTACGCGGTCGAAGTACCAGTTGCGGCTGGTCAGACGCGGGTCCTTATTGACTCGGTTCCATGTCGCGCCACCATCGTCCGAACGATACAGACCCGACAGTTTCTTATCTGAGATCAACGCGTACACGCGCATTCCGTCGGGAGAAACTGCAACTCCCACGCGACCCCAATTTCCGGCTGGAAGACCATGCCCGGTCAATTGCGACCAGGTCGCACCCGCATCCGTCGAGCGATAGAGTCCGCTGCCCGGGCCGGCGAGCGGCGCGTATGTGCTCCACGGCGGACGATGCGCATTCCAAGTCGCAGCAAACACGATATTCGGCTTGCCGTTCGCAATCGCCATGTCGGAGATGCCAATGTCTGGCCCTTTATCGAGTACATGCTTCCATCTCTGGCCGCCGTCTGTAGTTTTGTAGACGCCGCGCTCTGCGCTGGGGCCATAGGCGTGGCCAAGCACTCCAACATAGGCGACATCGGCATTCGATGGATCAATGACGATGCGACTGATCTGGCGCGAGTTCTTCAAGCCGACGTTCTTCCACGTTCGTCCGCCGTCCGTGGATTTGTAGACACCATCGCCGGAGGCAAGATCGGAGCGAATGTCCGACTCGCCGGTCCCCGCGTACAGTACCTTGGCATTGGAAGGCGCGACCGCAAGCGCGCCAATGGAAGCCACCGGCTGGCCGTCGAAGATCGGCTTCCAGACGGTGCCAGCGTCCCTTGTCCGCCATACGCCGCCATCGACCGCGCCAAAATAAAAGTCTGTGGAACTGCCCGGCACGCCCGCCACTGCGACCACACGTCCGGCGCGGAATGGCCCGATCAGCCGCCAATGCAGTCCGTCAAAATATTGCTGCGGGACGGGTTGACTTTGGGCCTGACCAAATTGGCCCGTTGCAGCCGCAATCATGATGACAAGAAGAGGAAGCATACATACGAAACGAAAGCGGACCGATGAGCAATTCAACGTATATGTCCTCGTAAGTGCGGTTCTTTTATATATGCAGCGATTGTCTCGCACTTTTTTATGAGAAAACAACAAATATCCGTATCGACTATTCGTATCGACGGCAATGCAATTTTCTCCCACCCTAGCCGCAAACAACGCGGCGAGGATGGGGCACCCGCTAACCGATGGACACCTATTTTCGTCGAACTCCATGTACGACCATCTGAGGATGAAAGACCGCACGTCGTAACAAGAACAGCAAATTTCGACGACTATATGCTCGCGCGTTTCGACTTAAAAATAAACCACTGAGGGAACCAATGATGTTCAAACATGCAACAAAACAGTTGACGACCCTGCTATTCGCTGGGTTTCTCGCTATCGGGACCTCGTTCGCCATGGCCCAAACCTCAACTGCTCAAAGCCCGAGCGCATCCGCGCCAGGAGCTTCTACTAGCAAACAAAAAATCAAGCGAGACCGCCAGAAACTTCGCGCGGACAAGAAACAGTATGGCAAGAAAAGCGCACAAGTCAAAGCGGACCGCAAGCAGCTTCGGCTAGATCGAAGCAATCAATCCAGCGGATAAGTCAGGACGAGACGGACCGTCTTGAACCTGTACTCTCCGCGGATGAAAAAACGCTCGAAGATGTTTACAGTTGTGGAGTCTTCAGCGTGCGTGTGTCTTGTTTCGCCAGCGGATTCCGAGATAGATTGGCAGGCCTGTGGCTACAATGGCCAGTCCGGGCCAGGTCGTTGTGGGACGGAAGAGGAACAGCACGATCAGGATGACGCTGGCGCCGGCGATGTACAGCAATGGCAACCAGGGATATCCCCAGACGCGATATGGACGATTCGCGTCTGGTCTTTTTTGGCGCAACCGTATAACGCCTGCGATGGTCAGAATGAAAAAAATCAAGGCAGCAGAAATGATGTAGTCGAGTAGATCGCTATAGAGATCTCCATAGCGGTGGGTCAATGGATTGTATGTTCGGGGCAGGACCAGCAGGACTGCCCAGATGCCCTGAATGGCCAGACCCCAGCCCGGAACATGCGCGCGATTCAAGCGGCCTGCCTGCCGGAAAAAGAGCCCATCGTGCGCCATTGCATAGTAAACTCTGGCCCCTGCCAGGGTGATCGCATTCACGGTGCCGAAAGTAGAGATCATGATGGCAAAGGCCATTAACCCCGCGCCAAGATACGGAAATATGGTCTGCAATGCCGCGGTTGCTACACGGTCCGCTGGCGCATGCTGGATGGCCGAAAGAGGCAGTGTAAGCAGATAGGCTACATTCGCCAGAAGATACAGCGACATCACCATGGAAGTCCCGATGCCGAGCGCCAACGGCAAATTGCGGGATGGCTCCCGCACTTCTGCGGCAACAAAAGTAATGTCATGCCAGGAGTCGGCAGAAAACAGGGAGCCGGTCTGCGCAATACAGATTGCGAGAAATAGCCCCAATCCGGTCGAGGCATCGAGGCCTGCGGCGATCGGAACAGGCTGGCGCACACTCCAGAAATGATGAAAGTTTTCCGCCACAGCAGCGTGATGAATGCCAATGGTGCAGCCAAGCACAATTAAAGCGACCAGGGCGCCAATCTTGGCCACGGTAAAAATGTTTTGCAGGATGCGACCATAGTTCAGGCCACGACTGTTGGCGAAGGTAAGCAGAATAATGATGCCAATGGCAAGAAGCTGTGTGGTGGAGAGCGAGATGGAGTAGCGACCTACGATATGCACGGGGGCGAGCAGGTAGTGGTCCTCCGCGATAGAAGGGAAAAGCACGCCCGCAAATCGCGCAAATGCGATAGCGACGGCAGCGATGGTGCCCGTTTGAATTACCGTCCAAAGCGTCCAGCCGTAAAGAAAACCGACGACGGGAGAAAACGCTTCGCGTAGATACACATACATGCCGCCAGCTTCCGGCATCATCGCAGCGAGCTCCCCATAGGCAAGCCCCGCCGTTACGGTCAGTACGCCGCTGATCGCCCAGGCTACCAAAAGCCAGCCGGGGCTGGCGATCAGACGCGACATTTCCGCCGGAACGATGAAAATGCCGGAGCCAATCATGATGCCGACAACAATCATCGTCGAGTCGAACAGGCCAAGACCTCGGGTGAAATGCCGGGCCTCCGACTGTGAGTGACTATCGGAGAGGTTTGGGTTGGATGGATTCATCTCGGTTGTCTGCATGCGGTTCCACTCATTGTAGTGAGTCCATCAAATGCAACAACTCTTTTCTTGCGGGCATGGGCGTTTGCTTTTAAGATGCGGCCCCCCCCTTGCGTGCCTTCCGCGGAGAGTTCGACCGTATGCATCAGAGGAAACTTTGACGCCGCACGCGACTCAATGCAGGATTCCCGCCATGTTCAGGACGTGATAGGCCAACATCCCCATCATTAGCAGAAGATAGCCGCGCAGTACGAAAAGAGAAATCCTGACACTGCGCGTCATGCTCATTTTCCCGAGATACTCTCCGCCGCACTTCTGTTCTGGAACATCCTTAAGAGGATGAATGACTGTGTAGGTAGGCATATCAAAACTTGTTAGAGAGGTGGTCATTTTATTTCTCCTTGATAACTACAAACGAACGGCTGTACATCCCTAGCTAAATAAACGGGGAGCGATCACCTGCGCCGCCAGTAGCAGCGAGAGCGCGAAAAGCACCACGATGATCGTCCAGTTGACCCAGTTGTTCCAGCGCCGGTTGACCCAACGTTCACCCAGTAGAGCGTGATCGTTGAGAAGCAACTGGAGAAAAATGATTGCCGAGGGCAGCATCAAGCCAGCCAGGACCTGCACCCCAAGAATCACCAATTGGAGCGACAATTTTGGAATAAGAACGATCACCGCTGCGGCACCCACGCACAGGACATACACGGCATAAAAACCTGGGGCCTCGCTTACTTTCTTGTGCAGAGAGTGCGGCCAGCCCTGCACTTCGCCATAAGCCCATGCGCTGGCGAGCGAAATCGCCGTCGTGCCCAGAACAGCGGCGTTCACCATCATCAGCAAGAGTCCGCGACGCAGAAACTCTCCGCCAATGGGAGCAAGCGCAGTGGCAAGTTGCGCAGGGTCCTGAAACTTCACTCCATGACGCAGACCGTAGTCTCCAATCAGCATCATGGCTCCGGCCACCAATATGGTGAAAAGCGCGCCAACCAGGGTGTCAATGCGTGCCCATTTAAGATCGGCGAATCGCAGACGCTTTTCGGCAACACAGCTCTGCTGAAAGAAAAGCTGCCAGGGAGCAATGGTCGTACCGACAATTGCAATCACTAAAAAGATGTAACTGCTATCGATTCCTGTCGCCGGAAAGCTGGGGAGAACGGTGCTGCGGACCACCTGGTGCCAAACCGGATGGCTCACATAGGCCATGCCGAACCAAGTAAAATCCAACAAACACAAACCTATGACGATCCGCTCCCAGCGCAGATAGCTGCCCGTCACCACAAGCCCGATCAAACCGACGGCAGAGACCGGCACCGCGACATACGGGGAGATGCCGAGCTGACTCAGCGCGAGGGAGATCGCAGCGAATTCTGTTACAAGTGTGAGGAAATTTACGATCAGCAGGTCCATCAACGAAAAGCGACCCCACCATGGACCAAACCGCTCATAGATCATCGCGGCATGTCCTTTGCCTGTCGCAATGCCGAGCCGCGCAACCATCTCCTGAATGAAATAAGTGACCGGCAGCAGCAAGACCAGCAGCCATAAAAGATGCAGCCCGTACTGGCTGCCAGCCTGCACATAGGTGGAAACTGCACCAGCATCGTTGTCGGCTTCCATCACGATCAGCCCGGGGCCGAAGACCATGAGGAACGTCAGCAGATGGCGCATCCAGTTGCTGCGGACCTGAAAAGTTCCGGAGCGGTTCGGCGTTTTCGTAAGTGTAGGGTTCATGGAACACTTGTCTTTCTTGCGTTTCTAAAATATTCGCTTCGCTGATGTTTCTATGGCTACGTAATTCTCACGCGGCGGCACAGGAAACTTTTGCTGGCGTCGTCGCTGCGCATTCCTTCGAGAGAAATGTTGTCATGGCTGCATCTATCCAGATACAGGCCAGAGGATTTCTTGGGTTTCCCGTCTCAATCCATACGCAGGACAGACGCGAAGAAGTGCAATTTTTTGTATTTAAACGCATGGCGGTACCTCCTCCTGACAAAACAGGGGATCTCCGAAGCCGAGAGCACGACCATCTCCGCAGCACAAAAATATGTGCAGAAACAGGTATGCAGTCCGGCTTCGATGATTTCATATGATGGAGGAGAGCCAGCTACCACTCAGAAGGAATGGTCTTCGTCTCTCGCTCGGGATCACAGTTTTATTCTGTGAGGAGCGAGAACGGAAATCGACCCGGTTTAGGCCTGCATCCGGCAACGCTGCTCAGAGAACGCGGAAAGTTCGAAAATACTCGGCGGTTCTATGGAATTCGAGCTACTCATATAGGTTTGTAAACGAGCTGCGGTGCAGCGTCGTCTTTCAAAAGCATAGCATACCCTCGTAGGGTATCGGTAAAGAAAACAGAGAATATTAGTGCGAGAAATTATTCTTGCTTCGGAGTGTTCATTTACGCATCCTGCCTACTCAGAATTCATTGCCATTTCAGTCCCTTCTCTACTCTTTCAAGAAAGGACGCAAGCGCAAAACGCGACAAAGGATTAAAATTCCGAGACTACGATGAAAGAATCCATCACCATTTCGAAAGAGGACTATTTGAAGGCCGTTCTAGAGGCCGAGTCCGAAGGACAGACCGTTATTTCATCGACCCTGGCCCACTGGCTTTCTGTTTCGCCCCCCGCCGTCACTATGGCGTTAAAACGTCTGAAACGCGATGGCTACGTCGAGGTAAAAGCGGATGGCATCGTACGGCTGACGCCGAAAGGCAAGGAAACCGCCTATCACACGGCACGACGGCATCATCTGATTGAACGGATGTTGTCGGAGATGTTTGGAATGGACTGGTATCGGGTGCATGACGAAGCGGAGCGCCTGGAACACGCGGTTTCTCCGGCTTTTGAAGCGATGTTGATCCAAAAGCTGGGCGAAAAAGGGACCTGTCCGCATGGGAATGCCGTGTTGCCGGAGAGCCCGTCACAGTTGAAGAAACGGGGTCTGCTCCCGCTGTTTGAAGCGGCGGAAGGCATCGACTACGCCGTCGTGAGCCTGTATGAACGAGACCCGAAACTGCTGATATTTCTGCATCAACTTGGGATCGACCCGAATGCGCGTGTGAAAGTGATGGCGCGCAATTACGACCAGACGGTCACTGTCGAGACGCCTGTTGGAACCAGCACGCTGGGCCGTCCTGCCGCGGAAAAAGTTTGGGTCAAACGGCGGCAGAAGCGGTAATCCTGAATTAATACAATCGATTAACTATAATTAACATTTTATGGCATACTGCGGTAAGGAGATATATCTCTGCCGCATGGCCCGAAACACATCCCATCCTGAAGTGGAAAAAGCAGCACGCCGGCCTTCCCTGCCGGATGTGTTCTCCAGCGTGCGCGTATCCAACTCCCCGCAGCTATGGCGGCGCGCGCTCGGTTTCATCGGCCCAGGATTTCTCATTTCCGTCGGCTATATGGACCCAGGAAACTGGGCCACCGACCTTGCCGCCGGCTCGCGCTACGGCTACACCCTGTTGTTCGTGGTCATGGCGTCGAACCTGCTCGCAATCCTGCTACAGGGACTCTCCGTTAAGCTTGGGGTGGTGACGGAACAGGACCTGGCGCAAGCCTGTCGCCAGCACTACAGCAAGCCAGTTACCATCGGTCTGTGGATCGTTGCCGAGATCGCCATCGCTGCGTGCGACCTGGCGGAAGTGATCGGCTCGGCCATCGCGCTGCAACTGCTTTTCGGCATTCCTCTGCTCCTGGGTGTGTTGATCACCAGCCTGGACGTTCTGCTGATCTTGGTCCTTCAGAACCGTGGATTCCGCTATCTCGAAGCCGTGGTAATTGTTTTGATCGCAACCATCGGCGTGATGTTCACGATGGAGATCATTTTTTCCCATCCTCAGTGGGGTGCGATTGCCACAAACCTATTGGTCCCTTCACGCGACATGGCGACGAACGGCGATATGCTCTACATCGCAATCGGAATTCTTGGCGCAACCGTCATGCCGCATAATTTGTACCTTCATTCTTCGATAGTGCA
>JAJYGR010000219.1 GCA_021790655.1 Acidobacteriota bacterium
CTGGAAGAAAAATATCCCAAGAATGAAAAATCCCACCAAAAGGTCGAGTGCGATGCCCAGCTCGATAACCATTGGCATGCCGTAGGTGGCACTGGTAGCGGCAAAGAACAGGCCATTCTCCATCGCTAAAAATCCAATGACCTGCGTGATCGCTTTGCGCCGCGTAATCATCATCAGAAATGCAAGAAAGATAACGGCGAGCGCGATGCCGATGGTATTGCGCGTGATCGTTGTAGCCATTCTGCTGATGGGTTGCGCCAGCCCAAAGGCGAAGATGACCAGGCCCAGACCGACGAGCATGGTGGTGGGGATATTGACGAGGGTCTCACTGTCCCATTGCGCACCCAAACGCCGGGTCAGACGATGGAGAATCCAAGGCAGGGCAATCACTTTCAGCAACAGTGTCAATGTGGCGGAGTAGTAAAGTTCCGTAAGCCCAGCACTGTAAGCCACCAGAAGAGTGGATACAAAGAGCACCGAGCCTTGCCAGGCGAAGAGCGTAATCAACCGCTGCGTGCGCCGCCGCGAGAGCATCGCAAAAGAGATCAACAGCAAACTTGCGGCCAGCAGTTTCAACAATTCGGCGATCATGTGGGACGGATGCATTTTCTTTAAGCTCCCAGCAGAAGATGAACCAGTAGACCGAGCACGGCGAGCAAGAAAGCCATCGCCAGATATTCCGGGGCGCGAAAGATTCGCAATTTGGCTGATAGAGATTCAATCAGCGCCAATGCCGCTCCTGCCACGATCAGCTTCGTCAGCAACGCGATGACAGCAACTCCCAATGCAAAGCCTCCATCCCCACCGTGGGTCGCAATGCCCCACGGCAGAAAGAGCGCAAAGCCGATGCAGGCGTAGTTGAAGAGTTTTAAGTCGGAAGACCATTCCACCAGCGCTAGATGACGCGCCGAATATTCGAGCACCATCGCTTCATGGATCATGGTCAGCTCCAAATGGGTCGCAGGGTTGTCGATGGGAATGCGCGCGTTCTCCGCCAGCAGGACCATCAGAAATGCAACCGCCGCGAAAACCAGACTGGGATCGATGAGTAATGGATGTGCGGTCGATGCCTCGACGACGCTTGGCAGGGCCGTGCTCCCAGACAGAAGAAATGCATTGAACAGAACCATCAGCAGGGCAGGTTCCGCGAGAAAGCCGATCATCATGTCGCGGCGCGCGCCCATCGAGCCGAACGCGGTGCCAATGTCCATCGCCGCTAGCGACAGGAAGACGCGGGCCGTAGCAAATAGACCGATGAGCGCAATCGCATCGGCCACGCGCGCGAAAGGTAAATCGGTTGCGACGGACGGAATAATGGCTGCCGCCAGCACCATCGTCCCAAACAAAATATAGGGAGTCATGCGAAACAGGGCGGAAGCATTGGTGGCGAGCGCAACATCTTTCTGGAACAGCTTGCGCAACATGCGGTATGGCTGTATTAACGGCGGCGCCGCGCGACTCTGAAGCCATGCGCGACATTGCGCGATCCATCCGGCAAACAGTGGCGCGATGGCGATGGCGAGCAACACTTCGCCGAACTGACGAACAATGGTGAGCGCGCTCATAGGACAAACACCAGCAATGCAATCAGCGTGAGAAAACTGTAGAGCAGATAGATGGACAGCCGTCCGCCTTGCAGGAGGCCAATCCAGTCCGCCAAGCGCTGCACGCCGCGTGCAATCGGTAGATAGAGCACCCGCCAGAGGCGGTCCTCAATATGGATCTGGTAATGGGGAGCGGTGTCGGTAGGCGCGGGAAGTTTGCGTTCCATGCGAAAGAACGGCCCAAACATATGTCGGATGGGTTGGCCGAAGCCTTCCGCAGTGTCCTGCATCCGCGAGGTCTGCCACGGATAGCCACAGTCCCAGGAAGCGGTCCGCCGGATGCGTCCATGAGCGAGGACGCGCACCATCACAAAGGTAATGCCCACGACTCCGACAATTCCCGCCAGCAGTATCAGTCCGCTGTAGGAAGCCTGCTTTGATGCGATGGGAGCAATCCACCAGAAGGGAGAGCTAAGGTTCACGGTCTGACCCAACAGCGTGTGGGTGACGGCACCCGCAGCCCGGAGCGCAAGTTGTGGCATGACTCCAATCGCAATGCATCCGAGCGCCAGCCATGCCAGTCCGATGCGTTCCAGCCAGTCAGCATCGTGCGCATGGACCAGGGAAGGTTCTCGATGCTGGCCGAGAAAAATTACGCCATAGAACTTCACCATCACGTAGGCAGCCAAAGCAACTGTCAGCGCCAATAGAGCTGCGCCCAGCGGAATCAGCATATTGAGAAAAGCGTGAGGGATCTGCGGGGTAAAGAGAAAAGACTGCAATAGCAGCCACTCGGAAACGAAGCCGTTGAGCGGCGGCAACCCGGCAATCGCCAGTGTGCCGATCAGCGCCAACGTTGCAACCCACGGCATGCGCCGGATCAACCCTCCAAGTTTGCCCAAACTGCGCTGGTTGGTTGCATGCAGCACGGAACCCGTGGCGAGAAAAAGCAGACTCTTGAACAGTGAATGGTTGAGCGAATGAATCAAGGCAGCGGTGAGCGCCAGCGCCGCAAACAGGGGCAAACCGCACGCCGCAAACAAAATTGCAAGGCCGATGCCAGTAAAAATAATGCCGATATTCTCAATCGACGAATAAGCCAGCAAGCGTTTCATGTCGGTTTGCACTGCGGCAAAGATTGCTCCGAAAAGGGCCGAGAACAGCCCGGCACCGAGGACCAGCACTCCCCACCACCAGTAGCGAATGTGCAGCAGGTCGAAGGTGATGCGCAACATACCATAGACCGCAGTCTTGAGCATTAACCCGCTCATCAATGCCGATACCGGAGAAGGCGCTGCAGGATGTGCTTCCGGTAGCCAAACGTGCAACGGAACTAAACCGGCCTTGGCTCCAAACCCGACCAGCGCAAGCAGGAAGGCTGCGCCGGCCCAGAACGGTGTCAGCGACGCGCCACGCATCGCATCGAAAGTAAACTGCCACCGTCCGCCCTGCAGCACGCCGAAGCTCAATAAGATGCAGAGCGCGCCGATATGCGCCATCAGGAGATAAAGGAAACCGGCGCGACGGATTTCCGGTATCCGATGCTGCGACGTCACCAGGAAGTACGAACTCAGCGCCATCGTCTCCCAAACGACCATAAAGAAGTACGCATCGTCGGCGAGGATGACGAGGGCCATGCTGGCGAGAAACACGTGATATTGCAGGCAAAGTAATCCTGGCGCCGTGCCCTGTCCGGAGCGAAAATAACCGGCGGCAAAGGTTGAGATTCCCGCTCCTGCCAACCCCAGCAGCAATAGGAAGAAAGCGGACAAAGTATCGAGGCGTGCATGGAAAGGCAGGTTGGGAAGTCCAAGAGGGAGGAGGAGAATCTGCGGGCTGTGGCCTCCGAGGAGAGCAATTGCTCCTAAGAAGGCGACGCCGACCGCTACCATTGCCCCTAGAGGGAAGAGTACGTGTGCCACAAAACCCACACGGTGGGGTCGAATCAGACCCGCAGCCCCAAGGACCAGCCAGCCTAGCACAAGCATCAACACAAGAGAGAGGTCGTGTCTTGATAATGCGACCATGTACCTGGATGTCCACTCAGCAAGGCTCACAGGAGCACCCTTCTCAGACCAGTCTGTTGCAGCCGTCGCTCTGTATATACAGATATATGCATGTTAAATGCGCACGAATTATTTTGTGCTGTTAACGAATCCTTTTAGAGATGGCTGAGCATATTGCGAACGCTAACAAGCTGTTTATTGAAGATTTTCTTGGCTATGTCCAGCAAGCGGAAAATCTCCGGATCGCTGTCGGAATAGAGAACATTCAGCTTCGAGATCAACGATCCGTTGGAATGGTGCTGCCGTCCATCTCGTCCAGCAGTCCCAACGCCTCTTTCAAATGCTTTTGAAAGTAACGGCGCATCAGAGCAAGGACCTTGTTAATGATTGGGTCGCGGACCGAATAGAAGACCTGGTTTCCGGCCTTGCGGTTCACCACCAATTGTTTCGAGCGAAGCACGGCCAGGTGCTGAGAGATATTTGCCTGCTCCATCCCGAGCTTTTCCATCAGGTCGCCGGCAGAAAGTTCCCCGTCTTCGAGGAGTTCAATGATTGCGATGCGAGTCGGGTGGGCGAGCGCCTGAAAGATATCGGCTTTGAAGCGGCGTAGAGAGTCAGGCATGATGCGCTCCAGTCAATTGGAATATTCGATCCTTCGCATATAGTATGTCATACTGTTCGGGTGATGAGGAGGATTGTGTGCTGAGAGCTTCTCCAGAATCGAAACGGGTAAAACTTAGATCGGTGAACCGTTTCGTGACACCTTGCACAAAATACCTGCCGCCATCCGTCTTTCTACGGTATCTGCCCAACGCGTGGATACGAGACTGAAAGCAAAACCAAGAGCCAATGAAAGGGCCACTCAGAAATGTCCACAAACAATGCTTATGGTAAAGAAAAGGTTCCGGCTGGCAAGCCTGAGCCAGGAAAGGGAAGCTTGGCGTAATGATTCCGGGCATGGGAGCGGTAGCCACAACGCTCCCATGCCCGGAGTCGAGGCGGTCCGCCAAGGACTGGCCAAGCCCATTGGATCACTTTCGCAAATGGGAACGATACAACTCGGGAAGCGAACGGAGGGGAGCACTCCGTTGATTGAAGATTTTGTTCCTCTTGCTGAATTGGAAGGCCTTGTTTTTACCGGCTGGGACATTTTTGGCGGGGACTTGTATACCGCCGCCAAGACGGCACAGGTCTTAGACCGGGCCAGATGGACAGGATTCGACCGTTTCTTGAAAGCATCGAGCCGATACCCGCTGTCTTCGATCAGCAGTACGTCAAGCGACTAACTCCCAAGAACAGGGCCTTCGCGCTGGAGGGCATCCACCCTGAAGAACAACTGGGTGTTCGAGGACTTCCCCAACTTCGTCCTGGCCTCCTGAAACCAGGCCAAAACCTAACAATGAGTAGACAACTATTCATGGGAGCGCCACCCTGCTCATAATGGTTGCAATCCCTGCGGTACGCAGCCTTCTCCACGTCAGCGCGGCATGGTTGGTCAGAAACTCTGGAGCGTGAAACTTTATTGCGACCGTGAGCCCGAAGAACGCGGAAAGGATCAGTCCGGCAAACGCAGCATAGACGCGCGCCGCACCAGCTTGGTTGCTACGGGGATGTGCGCCGGTGCTGCCTGTGCCGTTGTGGTCATGGACGATTATCCCTGTGGCTTCGATCGACATTCTGGTTATGTTACTGCCGTCCTCCCGTCGGGAATTGACTCAGAGGGATCGCATTCACCCAACCGAACACATTCGAGACGTACAGCGTGCCCCCCACAATCACCGGCGATGAAGGACCGAATGAACCGCCAATATGCTTCTGCCCGAGCAGCTTTCCATCGGATGCGCGAATGACCGCGATATCGCCCGAGTGATACGGCACGTAGGCAATGCCATTCAGGACCGCGGCGCCTGCGCGTATCTGACTTCCCAAATGCGCGCTCCATAGCTGCCTACCAGTCTTCAGGTCAAAGGCATGATAGTTGCCGCTGACCGGACTGCCTTCATAGACAATGCCGCGGTCGATCATCGGTGTTGCCGTCTTCATGGCCGGAGGCACCGGCCCGTTATCCAGCCGTTTCTGCCAAATGATTCGGCCTGTTTTGGCATTCATCGCCAGTACTACA
Organism: Acidobacteriota bacterium; assembly: GCA_021790655.1. Classification (GTDB taxonomy): domain Bacteria; phylum Acidobacteriota; class Terriglobia; order Terriglobales; family Acidobacteriaceae; genus JAKAAZ01. The sequence goes on from JAJYGR010000219.1 coordinate 5,673, forward strand.
TTGGCGACTGGTTTCGCCGCATCTCCGGATTCGATGGTCGCTTCCTGAATCACTATGCCCTCCGCATACGCGGGCGTGCAATCGCTGATTCCTGTGGCGACAAGTCCCGGAATTGTCATCTTCCAGGCAATCTTGCCCGTGTTCTGGTCCAGGGCATAAAAGTAGTTGGGATATGTGCCGCCGAGGAAGATATTGCCGTCGCCTGCAACCGGCGAAGACATACTGACAAAGGACTGAATATCGGACTTCCAGACGAGCTTCCCGGTATTGGCGTCCACCTTGTACACGTGGCCATCGCCCGTTCCCACATACAGGAAGCCGTCGAGGTCGACCGGCGTAGGCATCACCTCGCCCGTCGGGTGAAACGCCCAGATCTCCTTGCCCGTCGTTCTATCCAAAGCATAAATGGAATTCAGGCCGGGCCCCCGCACGGTCCTCTTGCCCTTCACATATTCCATGGTCTTCGCATAGTTGAAGTACGCATTGCCAGTCGAAACAAACACGCGATCGCCATCCACCAGTGGGTTGCTCATGTTCATGTTCCAGCCATAATGGGCCCAGATGAGTTTTCCAGTGACCGCATTCACCGCATAGGTGTAGCCGTTGTCGTCGCCCACATAGAGAATGCCCTGGACCACCGAAACGCCCACGGGCATGCCCATGGTGTAGGCGGTCACTTTGAAATCTCCACCCAAAGGAGGACCGCTAAGCGGGATCGCGCCCGCGCCGGCGAACGACCATTCAACCCCTTGTTTCAGCAAATTCGGTGCAGAAGCAGCCAGCGGAAATACTGCATTGCGCCCGGCGATGGAGCCATAAGTTTTCCATTCCCGCGGAAAATACTGCGCCACATCGCTGCCGGGCAGGTTTTCCGGGAAATACTGGTTCGGGAACTCTGCCGACACTGCGCTTTGCGAGGTAGAGGGCTGAGATTGTGCGTTGGCCGGAAGGAGCGCAACCATTCCGACCATTGCCAGGCCTGCCAAAGAAGACCGGTATAGTTTGCGCAGCAAGTGAGATTTCGACCGATTCATGATTTCTCCTCGTTCAACTGTCATTTTGTTTCCTCCGTACTGCACTCTGCGGCAGTTGAAAGAGATAGGGTGTTGGAGTCATTTTTTCTTTTTTCAACGATGAAATAAAGGATTGGAACGGCGACACAGGAGAGCAACGTGGAGGCTATTCCTCCAGCCATCAGCGAAAGGGCCAGTCCTTGAAAAATGGGATCGGTCAGAATGACGCTGGCACCAATGACGACGGCAGCTGCGGTCAGCAGGATAGGACGCAGCCTTACAGCACCGGCATCGACCACGGCTTGTTCCAGCGTCATGCCTTCATCGCGGCGTTGGCCGATAAAGTCCACCAGGATGATGGAGTTGCGGACGATGATTCCTGCGCCTGCGATAAAGCCGATCATCGACGTTGCGGTAAAGAAAGCTCCCATCAGGGCATGGGCAGGTAGAATTCCAATGAGAGTCAGTGGAATGGGCGCCATAATAATGAGTGGCGCGAGGAAAGAACGGAACCATCCCACCACTAAGACGTAAATCAATAGCAGCGCGCCTATAAAGGCAAGCCCCAAGTCGCGGAAGACCTCAATGGTAATTTGCCATTCTCCGTCCCACTTCATCGAGTATCGGGCGGTGGAACTCGGCTGGACGGCGTTATAGCGCCCAAGAACATATCCCTGGGGCAGTCGAAATTTGTCCAGCGCTTTGTCCATTTTGAGGATCGCATAGACCGGGCTTTCTTCCCCGCCTGCAAGGTCTCCCGTCACATAGACCACCCGCCGCATATTTTTGCGATAGATGCTGGGCCGCAGGGTCGTCTTGCGCAGGGTCGTCACTTCTGCCAGCGACACCTGGCCGCCGCTGGCAGTGGGCAGCTTCAAACTCTCCAATTGCTCGATACTGGAGCGGTCTGCGCGATCTAGCCTGACATTGATCGGGACACTTTCCTTGGCCGTGGCGGAGTGCAGCAGTCCCGCATCGGCCCCATGCAGGGCGATCTCCAGCGTGTGCGTCACCTCTGCGGCGGAAACCCCCACCAGTGCCGCTTTGGCGAGATCGACGCGGATGTCGTACTCTGGCTGAGGGTCTTCCACGTACCAGTTCACGTCTACAACCCCAGGCGTCTGCCGAAAGATCTGCTTGATCCGCCTTGCTACATCGATCTGCCCGTTCAGGTCAGGCCCATAGACTTCCGCGACCAGCGTTTGCAGCACGGGCGGTCCAGGAGGGACCTCGCTGACTTCGACCCGGGCGCCAAACGGCGCGGCAATTCTATCCAGTTCCGGGCGGAGCCTGCGCGCAATCTCATGGCTCTGCGCGCTCCGTTCATTTTTCGGCAGCAGGTTGACCTGGATGTCTGCCTGGTTGGGCTGGTTGCGCAGGAAATAATGCCGTACCAGGCCATTGAAATTATATGGGCCGGAAGTCCCGGCATAGATTTGATAGTTCACGACCTCCGGTTGTTTTGCGAGATAGTCGCCCATCGCCTGTGTCAAGCGGGTGGTCTGTTCCAATGTGCTGCCGTCTTTCATATCGACAATGATCTGGAACTCGCTCTTATTGTCGAAAGGCAACATCTTCACCTTGACCAGCTTGAGCGGCACCAGCAGCATCGCCAGCAGCAACAGGACGACTATGCTGCCTAGAAATAGATAGCGGGAAGACGCTTTCGCAATCAGTGGGCGCATCGTGCGGCGATAGGAACGCGTCAACCAACCGTCCGACTCATCGTGCTGTTTTCCAGAATCGCGCGCATAGTGCCCCAGCAGCCGCAGCGACGCCCACGGAGAAATGACAAAGGCCACAAGCAACGAAAGCAGCATGGCAGCGGAGGCGCCGACAGGGATGGGCCGCATGTACGGACCCATCAGGCCCCGCACAAATGCCATGGGCAAGATCGACGCTACCACCGTGAAGGTGGCAAGGATGGTTGGATTGCCGACTTCTCCCACGGCTTCCACAGCAACATCAGCCAGGTTTCGGCCTTTACACTCTGGCAATCGGAAATGGCGGACGATGTTTTCGACGACGACGATGGCATCGTCCACGAGAATGCCTATGCTGAAGATAAGAGCGAACAGCGTCACCCGATTCAGCGTGTAACCGTAGAAGTAGAAAATCGCGAGCGTGAAGGCCAGCGTGACTGGAATGGCCAACAGCACGACGCCAGACTCTCTCCATCCAAGGGCGAACGCGATGAGCAAAGTGACTGACAGGATGGCCAGCAGCAGATGCTCCAACAACTCATTCGATTTCTCTTTTGCTGTGTCCCCGTAATTTCTGGTAGTGGTGATGTTCAGGTCCTGCGGCAGCATATCTCCCCGCAGTTGCTGTATCCGATCCAGGACATGGTTGGCAACCACGGTTGCATTCGTCCCTTTGATCTTGGCGACTGTAATCGTCACGGCGGGATAATCGACGCCCTGTTGCACTCCTGGACTCTGTGGCGTTCCGGCTGCGTTGGCATAGAGCACGTAATCGTCCGGCTCGGACGGTCCGTCCACAATCTTCTTTGCGACGTCCCGAAGATAGACTGGATGGCCATTCTTGACGCTCACGACAACTTGCTGCAACCCATCGGCATTGGTAAGAAAACGCCCCGCATCCACGAGGAACTCGCGGTTGCCCTGCGAGAACGACCCAACCTGCGCCTGGACGTTGGCTGCCTGCAAGCTGGCGACAACCTGCCCGGCAGTCACGCCATAGGCCGCCAGTCGTGCATCGTCCAGCACCACGCGCACGGCCTGCGGCTCCCCCCCGATGATCTTCACCTCGGAAACATTGTCGGTCTGCTTGATGTTGTCTTTCAGTTCCGCTGCAATTTGGCGCAACCGATAGGCATCGTATTTCGGGCCCCATAACGTGAGCGCGAGAATTGGCACGTCATCGATCGAACGGGCCTTGACGATCGGCGGAGAGACCCCAGGGGGGATGGCGTTCAGGTTGGAATATAGCTTGTCGTAGGTCTTGACAATGGCATCATCCTGGTTGGAGCCGACCTGAAAGCGCACAACGATAAGACTGGAACCGGGGCGCGAGATGGAATAGACATATTCCACGTTTGGAATTTGACGCAACAGTTTTTCCAGTGGCATGCTGACGCGCTGCTCGACCTCTTGCGGAGAGGCTCCGGGCATCGACACCATGACATCGAGCATAGGCACGACGATCTGGGGTTCTTCTTCGCGCGGCGTCTTCAGGACGGCAAATGCGCCAACAAACAAAGCAAAAAGAATGAGCAACGGCGTCAATTTGGAATTGATCGATCCCTGCGCGATGCGCCCTGCGACCCCAAGACGGCGGTTCATCCTTGCACCTCGATACGCTTGCCGCCCAGTTCCCGGCCATTTGGGGACGCAACGATGGTTTCGTCAGGACTCAATCCAGACAGCACTTCAACGCTTTTCCCTACGTTGTTGCCAAGCGTGACGTAGCGCAGTTGCGCAATTCTGTCCGCGCCCACCACGTAAACGCTCGCCAGATTGCCCTGGTGCAGGACGGCAGTCTGCGGGACCACAATGGAAGTCCTCTGGCCGCGCACAAAACTCGCGCGCCCGAACAGGCCACTCCGCAGCGCAGCATCGTTCGGCAGTCCGATTTTGACCGTGAAACTGCGGCTACCAGCGTCCGCGGCAGGATAAATCTGCGCAACTTTTCCCGTCATTTGTTTGTGCGCGATGGAATCGATCTCGACCGGCACGCTTTCTCCGGTCCGAATCGAGGAGATACTGCTTTCGTCCACGCTTGCTTCCAGGCGATAGCGTCCAGTGCTTTCCATGGTGAAAAGCGGCACGCCGGGAGACGCCAACGCGCCGGGATCGACGAGGCGTTTCGTCACGATCCCGGCAAAGGGCGCTCGAATCTGCGTATAGGACACAGTAGTCGCAGCTTGGGCGACCGCAGCTTGGGCCTGTGTTTCGTTCGCTTTTGCCGCATCCAGACGAGCACTTGCCGCCTGCAACTGCTGCCGGACTTCGTCGTACTCCTGTGCGCTCACGGACTTCCGCCGATGGAGCATCTCATAGCGCTGCATGGTGGATGCCGCAAGAGATTGTCCGCTCTCCGCAGCGGCCACTTCATGCCTGGCAGCAGATAAGCCCGCCTGCGCTTGCTCAAGGCCAGCCTGCGGTTGCGCTGCGCTGATCCGCGCCAATACCTGGCCAGCACTCACATGGCTGCCTTCCGTCACGTCCACAGCGGTGATCGTGCCCATCATCTGTGGCGCAAGTTGTGCCGTCTCCGCAGGCTGCACGGTGCCAATCGCCTGAAAAATGTCAGGCACGGTCTGCGGGTGGATCTGTATTAGCGCAACCCCTTGCACCGTTTCGGGCACGGCTGGATTGGCAACGCCTTTCGAGGAGCAGGAAACCATGCCGACAGCCAGCGGCAAGAGAAGGACACTATAGAGAGACCGCGAGATATATTTTTTCATTGCGTCACCACTGGGGATTGCGGAGAATGCCCACCACTCGGTGGATTATGAGTGCAGCCCGTGCATGCCAGCAGAAGCGCGGGAGCGCCAAACAAAAGTTTTTTCACGGATGTACCCCCGGCTGATTGGCATTCATATCTCCGGTTGCCAGCCGGAGTTGCGCATCCGCAATCCACCATTGATAGAGCGATTGCGCGCGAGTGAGTTCCATATATCGAAGCTGCTCCTGTTCACGCAGGACCTCAGTAATAGTTACGAGTCCTGCGTTATAGCGGTCCAGCGAAGTCCGAAGCGTCTCCTGCGTTTTTCTCAGCATCTCGTCGGAAATCTCGTATTGCCGTTCCGTTGTTTGCCGGCTGTAGTACGCCTGCTTGACATCGAGTCCTGTCTGGATGACCGCCTGCTTGTAAGCGGCCTCGGCCATCTCGCGCTGGGCGTTAGCTTTAGAAACCTGGGACTTTCGTTCGCCACCATCAAAGAGTTGGATTTCCGCTTTGGCTCCTACGGTCCAGTTGGTATTGCCCCCGCCGGTCAAGTGTGGGTTGTCAGCTTCGACATCCCCGAACGTGCTGATTTGTGGGCCATAAGCTTCATGGCTGGCTCTCACCGATTTTCCAGCCGCCGCAATTTCATTTAGCGCCGCCTGCAGGTCCGGGCGCGCACGAAGCGCGCGAGATTGTAGTTCGTCAACAGAGGCCGAGAGAGGCTCCGGTACTCCGGCTGGAGCAACGAGGGTGAATTGCTTCGACGGATCACCCAGAACTCCCGCCAATTGGGCATAGGCAAGTTGCGCATTTGAGTCTGCCTCAGCAGCCTCTTGCTGCCGCTGAGAAAGTTCAACATCCGCCTGCATCCCATCGGCGGGCAGCGCCATTCCCGCATCGACCCGGTCATGCGCCTGCTTTGCAAAGCTCTTGGCGCGCGCGACTGCGGCGACCGTAGTGATCTTTTCCTGGTCTGCGAGGAGTGCGCGATAGTATGCGCGGATGATGTTGAACGATATTTTCTGCACTGTAAAAACTGCTTGTTCTTCAGCCGCTGCCGTTCCACTTCGCGCAGCTCGAATTCGGTCCAGCGAGTGGCCCGAATCGAACATCATCCACGTCGCCCCCGCCGTACTCGTAAAATCCGCAGTGGGCGAAGGATAGTTCAGGTTGTTCAGCGATAAATCGGCAGCTGTGAAGCGTCCCTGTCGAAGACGCGCTCCAAATGCGAAGACTGGGTCGGTAGAGTCGATGAAAGTCTCCGATGCGCCAATTTT
>JAJYGR010000184.1 GCA_021790655.1 Acidobacteriota bacterium
ACACCTCCAATCCGCTGGTCGGCATTCATGGTGGCGGTCACTTCATCATTCGGAACGGCGAACTACTTAGCCTGAATGGGAACAAAAAGATGGCGCAAATGAAACGTTTTCGCGATCCGGGCGCTGCCGCACTACCGCCAGCAGCATTTTCTACGTTCGATGGCGATATGGATTTGAGAGACCAGCGCATGTATAGCGACCGGATCGGGGTGAACTTTTATGGCATTGTCGTGGACGGGCATGGCAGCATGTCGGTGGTCGGAGGCGCAATGGATTACAGGGGGCTCGCCACAATTTTGAAGAAGCAGGGTTTTTTTACCGACTTGTTCGCAAGCTTGTTCAAGGGGGCCGATATTAAAAAAGGAAGAATGACATTCCCGATCCGGCTGGAGGGAACGCTCACAAGGCCGAAGTTTATCGTTCATTGATCGGTCGATCTACTCTCGTCCGGCGAACAGGTGGTGCCGGAGCCGACCGCTGAAAAAGGTCTTTGGGAAAGATTTCCATCCCACCAAGCTTCAGCTCGCTGTTCTGTGCATCCAACTCGCTATATTGTGGCGTGGAGGAATTCCGCCGCAGGAGGAAACGATGCTGATTATTCTGATCATTCTACTTTTGGTTGTCGGATTTGGTGGCTACCGCATGGGGCCGGGACTTGGCTACTACGGCGGCGGCGGCCTGGGCCTGGTTTTGCTGATCGTTATTATCCTGCTGCTACTGCGGGTGATCTAAAGAAGCTGTTCAACTCGATAGGGTTGATCCATCAAAGAATCACGGCATTGCCACTGTGCGACAGCCGATATCTGCTAACCACGGCTTTGTGCGGTCGAGAATTCTCAGGTATACTCGAAGTTTGCTGTCTAGTAGATTTTTCTCTTTAGGAGCGCACTCAGATGCCGAAGCGCACATTTCAACCGAACCGCCGCCACCGCTCAAAGACCCACGGTTTTCGTACTCGCATGAAGACCAAGGCTGGGCAGGCCGTGCTGTCGCGCCGCCGCGCCAAGGGTCGCAAGCGCGTGTCTGTCAGCGCAGGGTATCGCGACTAGCTGGACTTCTGATTTTGTAGGCTTCGGTCAGCGTGATTTGCCGCATTCTTTCATCCCACTCGAAGATTCCGATGTGACTGGTTGCCGGGTGGAAAGCACCGTTTCCCATCTTAGCTGCGACCGAAGGATGGGGCACCAGGCATTGTCCCCACCCGAAGATTTTCTCCGCCACCGTTTGAAAATACTCCTGTGCAGGTTTCTCCGCGTATGCTATCCCGCGCGACTCGCAATGCACCCGAGGCGCAGCCCAGTTGCGCGACAATGAAGGAACAGGTGCGCGATGGCAGCCAACCACGCAGAACGAGATGGTAAGCGAAAAGAAAATCCGTCGCGCGCGTTGTGGCTGCGAAAACATGCCGACTACCAGCGTGTATATCGCGAGAGCAGGCGGCAATCTCTGCCATTGATGACGTATTTCTTCGCCAAGCGTACCCATGTCGCGGTCCAGAACGATACTGGCTTTGCGCCATCTGAGTTGTCGGGACAGCCCGACGCGCCTTCGCTGGAAACAATACTTCCTTGCTCCCGTGTCGGGCTGACTGCTGGCAAGGTGCTGGGCAATGCGGTCGAGCGCAACCGCATCAAGCGGCGAATGCGGGAGGCGGTGCGGCTGCATCGCATGGAATTGACCGCTGGCGTGGATGTGATTCTGCATCCGCGCCGTTCCGTACTGGAGGCGGAGTTCCCGCAGATTGAACGCGAAGTGGTGCGCGCCTTTCGCGCGGTACAGTTGGCAATGCAGGCGCGTCCTGCGTCGAATATAACAACTGCCTCTGAGGAAGCTGCGCTGAAGAAAACTCACCATGCCCAACCCCTCTAAACCCGGCAGGCAGGAGCAGCGGCCTGAAAATAAAGGGCGACAGGAACGCCGTGCGGCCCGCGTGGAAGCCCTGATGATGGCGTATCAGCGCTGGGTTTCTCCTGTGCTGCATGGGGTGAGCGCATCTTTGTTTCCCATGCGTGGAGGTTGCCGATATCAGCCGACCTGCTCCGAATATGCAGCGGTCGCGGTGGCCCGTTACGGTTGGGGCCGAGGGTGCGCGATGGCGGTAGGACGGGTGTTGCGTTGTCATCCATGGAGCCGTCGCGGGAGACGGGGCGGCTTCGATCCGGTTCCGTGATCGATTTGAGAATTGCTGCAATTTGCCGACACTTTCCCATCCTACGTCCGCCTCGGCGACGAAGGATGGGGTGTCCGTTTCCATTCGGTCCCTTGACATTGCTGGAATCTGATCCAGATGCAACTGCAAGTTGGCGCTAAAACCGGTACGATAGAGAAACCCGCAACTGCACGCATCGCAGGAAGCACCCGTACGTATGCGAGCCAGAATCGTGAATCGAAAAAAACGAGCATCTGGTTCGACTTTATCGAAGTGGCCTGATGATCTGCACTCGAAACAGCACTGCGGAAATTGACCGTAACAGGAAGTCCATTGGCCGAATATAAAAATCCTAACCAGCAGGGCGGAAAGCAAGACTCGCGTTCTTTGATGGTCTTTACGATGGTGTTTGCCGTGATCCTTCTGGGCATGCAAATCTTCCATCCGAAGAAACCTGGTACCCCTGCTTCGACGAAGACACAGTCTGTGCAGTCGAGCACTGCCATACAGTCCAATGCGGCAAACGCATCGAGCGGGACCACAGCGGCTGCGGATTCTGCTTCTGCGACGGCAAATACGCCAGCAACGCCGCAGGTAGCAGCGGCCAGTGAAAGCACGACCGTCGTCGAGAACGAACTGTACCGGATCACCTTCAGCAATCGCGGCGGTCAGGTGACTTCGTGGATTTTGAAAAAGTACACGAACTTTGCGGGTCAGCCGTTGGATCTGGTCAACGCTGCGGCAGCGGCAAAATTCGGCTATCCGCTTTCTGTCTACACATATGACCCGAGCCTACGCCAACGCCTGGCGCAGGCGCTCTATGTGCCATCTGCAACAGGAAGCCTAACTGCGCCAAACCAGTTGACGTTTGAATATTCGGCGGGTGGACTGGTGGTCCACAAGGTCTTCCATTTCGACAATAGCTATGTCCTAAAGACTGAAGTGACGGTGACGCAGAATGGCGCTCCGGTAGAGGCGTTGCTGGCGTGGCCGTCTGGATTTGGCGATCAGCGTGAGGCAAGAGACTACGCTACAGACCAGAAGATCGACCGCTCCGACAGCGGCAAGGCCGACACCATTGCGCCGAAGAAAGTCGTAGATGGCGAGACGCAGACGGGCACGCTGGACTGGGGCGGAGTGAGCGATTTGTATTTTGCCGCCATCTTCCTGCCGGACACGCCGCAGACCAGTTCGCTGGTTTCCCTGCATCACACCATGGACATTCCCAAGGACCCTGAGCATCCGCAAGCCGGGCAGGTCGCCCCGCAGCCGATCCTTGGAGCGGCGGTGGGTATGACCAGCGGCATGACCTCCGAACGATTGTTCGCGGGACCGAAGGTGCTGAGCGTATTGCGCGCGGTCAGAGGAACTGGCCCCGACGGTAAGCCTACCGGTCCGGATCTTGTGCCTGTTGTGCACTACGGCATCTTTTCCTTCGCGGCGAAGCCTCTCTTCTATGCGCTGCGTTGGGTGCATGCGCATGTGGTCAACAACTGGGGCTGGGCGATCCTGGTGTTGACGCTTTTCATTACCATTGCGATGCTGCCAACGCGTATCGCCATGATGAAGTCGTCCATCAAGATGCAGCGCATTCAGCCGCAGATGAACTTCATCAAGGAGAAATACAAAAAGTACAAGTTCGACGACCCGCGCAAGGCGGACATGAACCGGGAGATGCAGGAGTTGTACAAGAAGGAAGGCGTCAACATGTTTGGCGGCTGCCTTCCCATGCTGGTCCAGTTTCCTCTGCTGCTGGCCTTTTATGAGGTGCTGGAAAACGCGATTGAACTGCGGCATGCGCATTGGTTCTGGCTGCATGATCTGTCGGTGGCCGATCCGTATCACATCCTGCCAATTTTGATGGTTGGCTCGCAGTTCTTTTTTCAGTTATTCACTCCTTCACCCGGCGTCGATCCGGCGCAGCAGAAAATGATGGCCTTCACGATGCCGCTGTTCAGTGGATTTGTGACGTGGCATTATGCCTCCGGCATGGCGTTGTACTGGACCGCCAGTAATATCATGAATATCGGACAGCAAATGATGATCAATCGGACGAAACTGGGGCGGGAGTTACGCGATATTCAAGCCAAGCGGGCGGCAAAAAAGGGCGGTAAGCAACTGGCTGCGGCCCGACGATGACTCGCCCTGGATACAGTACAGATATGAGATTGCGGGACAAGAATGCCGATTGAAAACTATCAAGGTGCAGTAGAAAAAATCGACGCGCTTCTGAAGAAGCTGACTGGGCTTGGTGGCCTGCGGCTGAAGTATCGTATTACCGCCGGTGCAGGCGCAGCCGATCCAAACAAGTTTGAAACGCGAGAGATTTATGTCGAGATGGCCGGCCCGGATGTCGGACTGGTGCTGGAACACAATGCCGAACTGCTGCGTTCTCTGGAACACGTCGCCGCCAAAGCGTTGCGGCTGGAGCCGGAAGAGCATGAGCTGATTTCTTTCGACGCCAAGGGCTATAAAGCCAGACGGGCCATGGAACTTCGTCTGGTTGCAGATACTGCGGCAGAGCAGGTACGGCGCACTAGGCAGCCCTATAATTTCGCTCCGATGAATTCCCGTGAACGGCGCATGCTGCATCTGGCGTTGCGGAATTATGAAGATCTCCGCAGCGAAAGCAGTGGCGAAGGGATGCGCCGCTATGTAGTCGTCTATCCAAAAGACTGGCAGCCGCAGGAAACTCCGGTGGCTGGAGTCGCGCGGGCCCGCACCTTCGGGCGTGGATGAGACGCGCGATATTTTTACGGGCCAGGTAATGGAGAACGACACCATCGTTGCCATCTCCACGCCGCCGGGGCGGGGAGGCATTGGCATCGTGCGGCTCTCCGGGCCGCAAGCTGTCGAGATTTCTTCGGGCTTGTTGCGGCTGCGGCAGACACTCACGCATGGACATGCGCAGGTCGCGGACATTCTCGATCCTGAGAGTAGAGATTCCGAATCCGCCAGGCGACTCGATGAAGCCGTCGTCACGTATTTTCAAGCGCCCAATTCCTACACACGAGAAGATGTCGTTGAGATTGCCGCGCATGGCTCGCCGGTAGTTTTGGAGTATGTTGTGCGGGCCTGCATGCAACGCGCAGCGCGTCTGGCCAGGCCGGGGGAGTTTACCGAGCGCGCCTTTCTGTCCGGGCGTCTTGACCTGACGCAGGCGGAAGCGGTACGTGACTTGATCGAGGCGCAGACGCTCTACCAGGCAAAGATCGCTTCCGAGCAGATGGCAGGCGCGCTTTCACACCGCATCCGTCCCATCAAACAAGCGTTGGTGGAGTTGATCGCGGAACTGGAAGCCGGAATCGACTTTGCCGAAGACGATGTTGACCTGTTGGAACCTTCTATCATTGGCGCGCGCATCGCAACCATTGCGGAGCCATTGACGCAGCTCGCCGCGTCCTTCGTCTACGGACGTTTGGTGCGCGACGGATTTTCACTGTCCATCGTAGGCCGTCCGAACGCGGGGAAATCCTCGTTGTTCAACCGACTGGCGCAGCGCGAACGGGCCATCGTGACGGCGACTCCTGGCACCACGCGAGACCTGGTGACGGAACGCGTTTCGCTTGGCGGAATTCCGCTGGAGCTGATCGATACCGCGGGCTTGCGCCAGGCGGCAAATGACGCCGAGAAACTGGATGAAGCGGAATCCATGGGCATTCAAAAATCGCGCGAAGCGATGGCCGATGCGGATGTTGTGCTGCTGGTGCTCGACGCGACCGCCGAGGAACTGACGCGGGAGGAAATTACCTTGCTGGAGCAGATGCGCGCCCGCTGCGGCCTCGTGGTGGCGAACAAAATGGACCTGACGCGCGGGCAAGCCTACAAAGAGGCTTTATCGTTTCTCGATGCACACACGCAGCCGATCGAAACTTCCGCGTTGACGGGAGAAGGCATCGCGGCGTTGCAAGAGAAAATTCTGGCGTCGATCCATGCACAAAGAACAGAAACAGAGAGCGGTTTGGTGACCAACCTGCGACAGCAACAGGCCATCGGGGAAACGCTACGCTCGCTGCAAGACGGGCAGGCTGCGCTCGACGCCAGCGTGCCGCACGAAATGCTGCTGATCGATCTGTATGCCGCCCTGCGCAACCTGGACGCGCTGACGGGCGAAACGACCGCCGACGACGTACTGAATTTAATTTTCTCCACTTTCTGCATTGGAAAGTAGAGCGGGTTGCGGGGGCATCCGAAGAAATTGCGGCCATAACGTGGTCGTCAAAAACAAGGGCAAACATCGTCGGAGATGCTTGCCCTATTGGAGTCGCGCTACATCTTGGTTTAGAAGGCGTATTTCCAGTGCGTCACCAGGTTGTTCACATTCAGCGTACCGATTCCGGTGGCGAAGTCCCAGCCCAGCTTGCTGTTATAGGCCTTGGAGTATGCCTTGCTGGTGGTTGAAAGGACACCGTTCGGGCCCGATGGATCGTAGCAATTGAAGTGTCCCACACAGTTCACATCGTTGTCGCCTTCGGCAACGTCATTGAAGACGCAATACGCGTCGATGCTTTTGCCGAGCGTGGACACGCAGGAAGTTCTTCCCGACCAGCCAAACTCATGCCTTGCCAGCGCATAGTAGGCGTAGTTTGGGTTGCCTTGCGGAGTGCCCGTCGATTGATTGACGAGCGCCTGGATTCCAGCAACGATTGGGGCAGAGAACGATGTGCCACCCGCGCCGGTCCAATACGCAGGATTGCCAGTGCAGGGAGCGCCGCCGCCAGCCAGGTCCGAGTAGCAGAAGACGTAGTAGTGTCCCCATACGCCGTTGGCTGCGAACAGGGAGACATCCGGCAGGTCGCGCACACTGTCATTTGGATTGCCGAACACGCCACGCTGGTAATAAGGTTTCGCGTAGCCCTTGCACGTGCCGCTGACGGCCGCTGTCCCCGCAAGCCGGGAAGCCTCTCCATAGGCGCAGCCGCTGGGGCCACCGCTGCCGCTGGTCGTTGTTAGAAAGTAGCCCTCGCCCGTCGTCGAGTTACAGAAGCCGTTTGCGCCGAAGGTTACACCGTATCCTTCGACATTGGCGATAAGAGTGCTGGCGCAGGAATCGTTCCATGGAATTTCTGGAATGTAGGATATGGCGGAGCCATAGATGGCGTTGTTCTTTGTATTCCAGTATTGCGAGTTGGCGCCTGTATAGCTGTCGCCGAAATCCGTGCCACCCACGGCCACGTTGTAAGGAGTGGAAGCGAAGCCACTGACAGAAATACCATACTGCGCGGCCCACTGGTTGGCGTCGCAACTGGCGGCGCCTTCATCGCCGGAAGCAACAAAGACCGAGACGCCTTCCGATGCGGCCTGCTGGTAGGCATAGTTGTAGGTTGCATTGCCCGCCGCGCCAAGGGCGGCCTCGCACTCGCCATAGCTGATGCTGACGATCGCGGGTGGGACATTTTCGTCGATAAGCGCCTCCAAGGCAAGCAGGCCGCCGAAGGTCGTCTTGGTGTCGGCGCAGGAGGCCAGCAGAATGGCCGCATTTGGAGCGGCTGCGCTGGCATATTCGGCGTCGAGGATTGCCTCTGCGTCATTGCCGACCACCACGCCAGGATTTTTGCATCCGCTGGGATGGATCTGGCTGAACGTACCGGCGGGAAATTGTTGTCGCAGGCCGAAGCGATAACGGAACTCATACCAATCGTTGATGGTGTAGACGTTGGTGTCCTCAATCACAACGATCTTCTGTCCCCTGCCGCTGATGCCCCTCGCGTACACCGGCTTGAAGTTGTAAACCGTGTGGAGATCGTCTGGTACCACCAGTTGATACGAGGAGTTCACGGTGAAACCCGGTGTAGCGCCCTGCTGGGTGTTTTGTCCAAGGACGGCCTTCGACTGGGGATCGATATGTGCCGAGTTGATTGGGGTATGCGCAGGTTTGGGGCGGAAATCGTTCAGCGACGCAATCCCGACGACGATATTGGCCAGTATCAACGGAATCTGGGGATTCTGCATGTTGGCGATATGGGTCTTCCCATTCACGTTCAAAGTATCTATGGCGGTGTTGAACGCCGATTTGATCTGCTGGGCGGTGCCGGAAAAATCGATCACCATGCCGCTTCTGGAGACACTGTTGATCTGGAACCCATAACTTTCCAGCCAGTTGCTGACCATTTGGATGTCGGCGGGATCGGGGCCAAACTCGCGACCCAACTGATCGGCAGTCAGCCATTGATGGAAGTCGGGACTGCCCGGCTGATACATGGTTTCCATCCGCGCGGTCAAAGCGGCTTCCCGATCGGATGGCCGTTTCAACTGGAGCAGCAGGTGGTCCAACTGTAGACTGCCACTCACCTCGCCGCGATCATTGACCGCATTTGCCTCCCGGCGAACATTGCCGAGCAAGGCGACTCTGTTCGTGGCATCGACACGAGCGGTCTCAGAACTCTGCGTAGAGGAGTTTTGCGCATGGACGCGCGGCGTAAAGAGAAATCCCGCCGCTCCCAGACAGACACAATACGCGAAGGTGCAAAACAGGGAGTTGTTCGTCATGGAGTGGCCTCATAAAGGATGGTTGAAAGATAGAAATGTGGGGACATGCAAGCGCGTGAATAGTGTGTTTTCCTGTCGGTGAACGCTCCGTAGTATCGGCTTGCGACTTCTGTCGATACACACACGCTCAATCATGAGATGGTTGCGGAGCGCCCTGAGTTGTCGTCTGTGTGCGAAGGCCAGCCCCGCAGTAGCAGGAGAAAGCGCAAGGAGAATTGCTGTCATTTTCGCTTCAAACCAGTCCAACGTCGCAGAGTGCGCTTTTACCTCCTGACCACTTATCGTCAATGTGAATGTAGATGATGGCAGAAATGGGAATCCGGCATCGGAATTCCAAAATGGAACTGCCTGTCGTCCAGCGAATGAGAATCGTTAGATTGGAAGACGAATTCTGCCGTCAAAGAAGATAGGTTTTGGTGCAGGGGGAGCGTTTCTGAGTTCGTCACAAAATGGAGCACAAAGAGGGGTTGCACGCAGGTGGGCGCTGGGTAGCGTCCTTACATGCGTGTTGATTTTCACCTTGCTCTCCCTGGTCCGAATCCACGCTATTTTGTGGTTTCAGCGGAATGTGGTGTATTTCTATGTTCTTTCGATCATGGTTGCTGGCGTCCTGGTCGTCGTGGCGATCCTTGGGCAAAGGCAACACAAGGCCAGGGCGATTGCGCAGGCCGCGCGGCAAATGCAGGTGGAAGGGGCCATTCGTCTGAGAGAGATGCAGGCGCGTAGCACCTCCGAGCAACTGTGCAAGATATTGGATTTCTCGCAGGACACCATCTGCACATTTGACGCCGAGGGCCGCTTTCTCCAGGTAAACGCTGCCTGTGAAACGAACAGTGGATACACACCGGAGGAACTCCTCGGCACGGTCAACCTCCTGTATGTGCTGCCGGAAGACCGCGAGACAACGATAGAAGCGATCAAGAGCGTCATGGGCGGCCAGCCCACCATCCACTTTGAGAACCGCGTGCTACGCAAGGATGGATCCGTGGCCCATATGATGTGGTCCGCCCAGTGGTCGCAGGCGGACGGGAAGATATTTGCCATAGGACGGAATATGACGGCGATACGCCTGGCGGAAGCGGAAGCGCGCAAGGTGGCCGTGCGACTGGAAGCGACGCTGGAAAACATTGCCGACGCGTTCTTTACCCTGGACCGCGAATGGCGCTTCACCTACATGAACCAGGAGACCGAGCGGACCCTGCAACGGACGCGCGCCGATCTTCTGGGCAAGGTGATATGGGAGGAACTTCCTGGCTTGAAGGACAGCGCCTTCGGCCAGGGGTATCGCCGGGCCATGGCGGAAAACCGCAAAGTGTCCATCGAAGATCATTACGCGCCGTTTGACGCCTGGTTTGAAGTGGATGCGTATCCTTCAGTCGAAGGACTGGCGGTGTATTTCCGCGATGTAACGGAGAAGCGTCAGTCTCAGGAGCAGTTGAAGCTGTTGGAAGCGTCTGTCGCGCGGCTGAACGACAGTGTGATGATCATCACGGCTAAATCGCAGGACGACCCCGGACAGCGCATCGTTTTTGTCAACGAAGCGTTCGAGCGTCTCACGGGGTATAGTCGCAAGGAAGCGCTGGGGAAGACGCCGCGCATGCTGGAAGGGCCCGGGACCCAGCAGGCGGAGCTGGAGCGCATTCGCGAAGCGATGGATCGTTTCGAGCATGTCCGCGCGGAACTGATCGAGTACACCAAGAGCGGGCAAGAGGTATGGGTGGAAATCGACAGGTCTCCGATAATGGATGCGGCGGGACGCTGTACGCACTGGGTAGGGGTGGCGCGAGACATCACGCAGCGCAAGATCGCGGAACAAGAGATCCAGTACCTGGCGTTTTACGACCCGGTGACACGGCTGCCAAACCGCAAGCTGCTGATGGACCGCCTGAAACAGGCGTTCACTCGGGCCGGGCGCACGGGTCGATGGGGCGCTGCTGTATTCATCGAGCTGGACCACTTCAAACTGGTGAACGATTCTCACGGGCACGCAGCCGGAGATGAATTTCTTCAAAAAATCAGCCAACGCATCGTGGAAGAACTACGCGCCAGCGACACCGTGGCCTGCTATGGAGGCGACGAGTTTGTGGTACTGCTGGAAAATCTTGCCGATACCCTGGAAGCAGCCACAGCAGCGGCACTGCATGTGGCGTATAAAATCCGTACACGGCTGGCCGAGGGGGCATCGCTGGAGGAGGGAATGATTACCGCTTCCGCCAGCCAGGGGATTGCTCTATTTCCGGCATCGGACCAAGCGGATGCGCAGGAAGTATTGCGTCAGGCAAACATTGCCCTCTATCGCAGCAAGGAACTGGGTCGCGACCAGATATGCATGTTTGAAGCCAGCATGGCATCGGCAATAAGCGAACAACTGGATCTCGATCAGGCGCTGCGCAACGCGTTGGAACGGAAAGAATTCTCACTCTATTTGCAGGCAAAGACTGACGCAGCAGGGCAAATTGCGGGAGCGGAGGTGCTGCTGCGATGGAAGCATCCGGAGCGTGGCATGGTTTCTCCCGCCATCTTTATACCGCTTGCGGAAGAAAGTGGCGCCATTCTCGCAATCGGAGAATGGGTGTTGCGAGAGGGCTGCAAACTCCTCTCCGAAACCGCATTCCGCAACCCGGACTATTCGTTGTCCATTAATGTAAGCCCACGACAGTTGTGCCAGTCGGGGTTTGCGGAGAAAGTAAAAAGCATTCTGGACGAGACGGGAGCCCCGCCAGCCCGACTGACGCTGGAAGTGACCGAAGGCCAGTTTGTTTCAAATATGGAGAGTGTGGTTTCCACCATGAAAGAACTGCGCTCTTTGGGAGTTCGGATTTCTATCGACGACTTTGGCACCGGCTACTCCTGCCTGTTCTATTTACAAAAGCTGCCGCTGGATGAATTGAAGATCGACAAAAGCTTTGTTCAGTCTGCGCCGAACGATCCAAGCCACGGGGTGCTGATCGACACCATTCTTTCCATTGCCAGTCAACTGGGACTGACGGTGGTTGCCGAAGGGGTGGAGACGGAAGCGCAACTCAACTTTTTAGAAGAGCGCGGCTGTCCGCTATTTCAAGGTTATTATTTTGGGCGACCCATGCTGGCATCGAAATTTCTGGCAACACTCGATGACGAGGCCCCTCTTCGAGACGCGGTCACGACTTAATTTCCCATACAAGGCAAAGCCAAGAAACCATGTGGCGCTTGATCTCAGAGCGTTTACTTCATGACCGCCATGGTGGCCCGGAAGAGCGTTTCAAAGTCTCTGGCAATGTTGGGATTGCGAGCAATGGCCGCCTCAATGCCCTTCTGCGCGGCTGGCCGCTGGTAGCCAAGGTTGACGAGCGCGGAAAGGACATCTTCAGAAACGGGCGTGGCGACGCCAGAGACGGTTGGAGCACCCAGCTCGTCCAGCTTGTCTTTCAGTTCCAGCACGATCCGCTCGGCAGTCTTCTTGCCCACTCCGGGGATGCGGGTGAGTGTAGCGTGGTCTTGTCCATGAATGGCGGAGATCAGGCGTTCCGGCGGCAGCCCACTCAGCACCGTCACGGCGAGTTTGGGGCCGATTCCGCTGATGGACAGCAGCTTTTCGAACAATCGCTTTTCCGTCCGACTCATGAATCCAAACAAGGCCAGCGCATCTTCACGCACATGCGTGTAGATCAGCAAGGAAACTTCGTTGCCTTCGGCAGGCAGGGCGGTAAAGGTGGGAATGCTGATGGTGACTT
>JAJYGR010000032.1 GCA_021790655.1 Acidobacteriota bacterium
CCGATCTGAATCCAACAGGCCAACTCCGCCAGCAGAACGACACCTTGCGCATGGTGGAGGAAGACCTGTTGTCGCAGCGCGGCCTGCCCAATCGTCCGTGGTTCAAACACACCATCTACGCGCCTGGAGAATACACCGGCTATGCGGCAGTGGTGATTCCCGGCGTCAACGAGGCCATTGACGCGAAGGATGCGACCCGGACAGCCAGCCAGCTTCAAGTACTGACACAAGCCCTGGATCGTGCAACGAAAACGCTGCATCGAATGCCGTAAATGTGGCCCTATCGGAATGAGCCAGTTTTCTCCCACACTAGCCGCAAACAACGCGGCGAGGATGGGGCACCTGAATGCAATGATTCAGGACCGGAGCAGTAGCTTTCCTCCAATCAGAGAAACAGCAAGACGCCGGACAGAAGATTATCGCCCTAATATTTGACGATTCTTGGGCAGACGGCCTTCCGGATGCCATAATGCGAGTATGCAGATAGGCGAGTTTCTGCGTCAGAAAGTCCTGGCCGTACAGGAATATTCCCTGATGTCCTGGGCTGCCATCACCAATATTTTTCGGCGCCCCTTTTATTGGGAAGACGTGTACACGCAGTCCGATTTGATCGGCGTGGGTTCACTCCCCATCGTAATGCTGACCGGCTTTTTCACGGGCGGAGTACTGGCGCTCCAGTCGGCCACGACGCTCGCGCAGTTTGGCGCAAAGGCTGTCACAGGCGAACTGGTCAGCCTCTCCATGATCAAGGAACTAGGCCCCGTCCTGACCGGCCTGATGGTTTCCGGACGGAACGCTTCCGGCATGGCCAGCGAACTCGGCTCCATGCAGGTGACCGAGCAAATTGACGCCATGCGCGCGCTCGGTACCGACCCGTTAAAGAAGCTGGTAACACCGCGTTTAATTTCCACCGTGATGATGCTTTTTTTTCTCACCATAGTTTCGGACGCACTGGGAACGCTGGGTGGCGGTCTGGTCTCCATTACCTGGCTCAGGCTGGATGCTTCCCAATACTTCCACATGGCCTATCAGTTCTTGATGTATCCGGACATACTCGAAGGCCTGCTGAAGCCGCTCGTTTTCGGCTTTATTATTGCTACGGTGGGCTGTTTCTTCGGCATGACGACGCGAGGAGGCACGCAAGGGGTTGGGCGTTCCACCACGCAGGCTGTGGTCGTCAGCTCTGTCCTGATCATTGCCACAGATTTTTTCATTAGCTATCTGATGATCGGAATTTTTGGTCGCTAGCCATGTCAACCGTTGATAGTTCGACGACGCTCGCTGCCCCAGAGCCGCACTCGGAGCAGCATCAGCCCGCCGTACAGTTTGAAGATGTCTCGATTGGGTTCGATGGAAATCCAGTCCTGCACAACATCAGCTTCCAAACAACTTCGGGAGAAATGTGCATCCTTCTCGGCCCGGCGGGTGGAGGAAAAAGCATCCTGTTGAAACTGGCGAATGGCCTGATCAAGCCGGATTCTGGGACCATTCGCATTTTCGGCCAGGAGATCAGTTCCCTTCCCGAACAGGAATTGTTCGCCATCCGCAGCAACATCGGTATGGTGTTTCAGGAGAGCGCGCTGTTCGACTCGCTGTCCGTGCGTGACAACGTTGCGTACCGGCTGATGCAGCAGAAAGATTCCACAGAAGACATCGATCGACGCGTCATCGAGTCCCTTAGCTTCGTCGAGCTGGAGGACGCGATCGATAAATTTCCCGCCGAGCTTTCCGGTGGCATGAAACGACGGGTGGCCATCGCCCGCGCCATCATCTCGCAGCCCAAGTTGCTGCTCTACGACTCACCCACCGGCGGCCTCGACCCCATCACTTCCACCACCATCATCCAACTGGTAATGAAACAACGAGATGTTTATAAAGGGTCCGCGCTTCTGGTCACCCATCGTTTGCAGGACGCCTTCATGCTGGCCACGCATCGCTTCAATCGCCAGACCAACCAGATGGAACGCGTGCCCGGCAACGGCGCCGATCCCAATACCAGCATCATGGTGCTGCGCGAAGGCCGCATCGCCTTCAACGGCTCTTTGGTTGAACTACTCCGGTCGGAAGACCCCTACATTAAGGAATATCTGGAATAGTTCGCTTGCAATCGAAGAAGAGTCCCATTGCATCTATAGTTTAGTGCGAAGGTATTCAAACCCTGCATAACCAATCAACGCCGAGACGATGGCAATGGTGAAATTCGTGCCAGTAAAAATGTCCTTCAGGGCAAACACGAAGGTCTTCCCCTGTCCGTTGCTGGAGGTGAACTCTCCCATCAAAAGGTTTGAGTAAAAGAGAAAGACGATAAATGCTATTTCAATCACCGCTCTCCACAGCGGAGCAAGCCTCTCAAGGCCTTTGAAGTTATGTGGCATGGATTCATCATACAAAATGCATCTTCCTGCTTTCTGAGAATTTTAGACATCGCTATTGAATCTGGCACTGTTGGAATGGACCAATTTTTCCTACCACTAGCCGCAAACAACGCAGGCTAGGATGGTGCATCCGAGTGCAATGCCAAAGGGCCGGAGCACTATAGAGGATTCAGCGCAGCAGTTCCTTGCCTGTCACTTCTCTGCTACGCTAAAAGGTTTGCCATTCTGTAAACGGAGAACAATCGTATGGCTTTTAAATTTAAAGGAGTCGACTTCATCGGCTTCGATGCAATGCTCAGCGAAGATGAACTCATGGTGCGCGACAATGCGCGCAAATTTATTGAAGACAATCTGATTCCGATCATCGAGGAATGCAATCGCGATGGCCGCTTTCCGAAAGAGCTCATCAAGCCCATGGGCGAGCTCGGTTTTTATGGCGCGACCATCGAGGGTTATGGCTGCGCCGGAATGAACAACGTCGAATACGGTCTGGTCATGCAGGAGACCGAACGTGGCGACTCCGGCGTGCGAAGCTTCGTCAGCGTCCAGTCGGCGCTCTGCATGTATCCCATCCACGCCTTCGGCAGCGACGAGCAGAAGAATGAATGGCTGCCGCAAATGGCAAAGGGAGAAAAGCTCGGCTGCTTCGGACTCACGGAACCGGACTTCGGCTCCAACCCCGCTGGCATGCGCACGCGCGCCAAGAAAGACGGCGGCGACTACATTCTGAACGGCGAAAAAATGTGGATCACCACGGGAACGCTCGCCGATGTCGCTGTCATCTGGGCCAAGGTGGACGACGAAGATGGCCGCGTGCGCGGTTTTCTTGTCGATACGAAACTGCCCGGCTTCACCGCCTACGACGTACATGGCAAATGGTCGCTGCGCGCCTCGGTAACATCGGGTTTGTCCATGCAGGATGTGCGAGTGCCAGCGTCGGCGTTGATGCCCGGCAGCAACGGCCTGAAGTCTCCGCTGATGTGTCTGAACCAGGCGCGCTACGGTATTAGCTGGGGCGCGCTCGGCGCGGCCATGTCGTGCTACGACACCGCGCTGCAATATTCTCTGCTGCGTAAACAATTCCGCGATCAGCCTATCGCCAGCCACCAGCTAGTGCAGGAAAAACTGGCGTGGATGATCAGCGAAATCACCAAAGGACAATTGCTCTCCCTCCAGGTAGGTCGCTTGAAAGACGCGGGCAAGGTGGGCCACGAGCACATCTCCATGGCCAAGCGAAATAACGTGTGGATGGCGTTGGAATGCGCGCGCATGTCGCGAGACCTTCTCGGCGCCAACGGCATTACAGACGACTATCCCGTGATGCGCCACATGATGAATCTGGAATCGGTGAAGACCTACGAGGGGACGCATGAAATGCACACCCTCATCATCGGCCAGAGCGTGACCGGCATCCCGGCGTATTGAGTTAATAGCCAGATTCCAAATGGAGTCATTCTGAATGGAGGCCGGTCGCCGCAGCGACGCGACCGGAGTGAAGAATCCAGAGAATATTTGCATGGTACGTGCCGCCATGACCTTCTGGATTTTTCGCTTCGTTCAGAATGACCCATCCAGAAGTGATTACATGAACCAGCAATCCTGCGCTAACTGCGCCGCCTCTGAAGCTGTAACTCTTTCAGTTGCGTTTCGCTCACCAGGGATGGCGCATCCACCATCAGATCGACGGCCCGGGCCGTCTTTGGGAAGGCGATCACTTCGCGAAGGCTCTGCGCGCCGGCAAGAATCATTACGATGCGGTCCAGTCCAAGCGCAATGCCACCATGCGGCGGCGTGCCATATTCCAGCGCTTCCAGAAAAAATCCAAAGCGCTCTTTCGCTTCTTCGTCGCTCATACCGAGCGATTGAAAAATTTTCGTCTGCACGTCCTTGCGATAGATACGAATAGACCCAGAACCCAGCTCCAATCCGTTCATCGCGAGATCGTAATAGCGAGCCCGCACCGATGATGGATCCGATACCAGCCGATCCATGTCTTCCTCATGCGGAGAAGTGAAAGGATGGTGCGAAGGCATCCACTGTCCAGTCTCAGCATCGTGCTCAAACATCGGGAAATCCGTGACCCAGATGGGAAAGAATGCTTCCGAACCTTGTACCAAATTTCCATTCTCATCGCCGCCAGCATTCTGGACTGCTCTTTCCGTAATAGAAAAGGCCCCATGCCGCGCCGCATATTTTTTTGCCAACTCTATACGCAAACTGCCCGCTGAGGAATAGATTGCGATTTCACGCTCAGTAAGACGTCCAGCGATCTTCGTGTCGCTGGCTTCGATGCGCGTCGTTGCGTCTCCCGCAACGATGACCAACAGGTCTTCTGGCGCGGCTCCTGCCAACTCGCGAACCTTGGCGACAGCTTCTGGAAATGCCTTTTCCAGTCGCTTCAAATCATCGATCAGCTTCGCGCCTTTGCGCGCATCAAACAGGGGACGATTCTCATCACGCTCTTTGCGAGACAGTTCGCCAACCTTCGGCACACGTACCGCAATCACTGGCAGTGAGGGATCGACCATCAACGTTTCCAGGTCACTGGAGGAAAATACGGCGTGTATATCGACAAGCTCTGGCAAGCGCATGTCCGGCTTGTCGCTGCCGAAGCGGCGGACCGACTCGTCGTAAGTAATTTGCGGAAACGGAGTTGGCAGTGCGATCCCAGCCGCATGAAATGCCGCTGCTACAAAACTTTCGACAACGCGAAACACTGTCTCCTGTTGGGGAAACGTCATCTCCAGGTCGATCTGCGTAAACTCCGGCTGACGATCGGCGCGCAGATCTTCATCGCGAAAACAACGCGCAATCTGAAAATATCGGTCCAATCCGGAGATCATCAATATCTGTTTGAAGAGCTGTGGCGACTGCGGCAGCGCATAGAATTCGCCGGGATGTACGCGGCTCGGGACCAGATAGTCTCGCGCGCCCTCGGGTGTCGAGCGCGTCATGTACGGAGTTTCGATCTCAAGAAATCCTTGTCTTGCCAGGTTTTCCCGAATGGCCAATGCAATCTTGTGACGCAAGATAACGTTGCGCTGCATCGCAGGTCGGCGCAGATCAATATAACGATATTTCAGGCGCAGTTCTTCATTCCCAATGGCATCTTCCGCGGGAGAAAAAGGAGGCGTTCTGGCGTCGTTCAAAATTTTCAACTCACCGACATTCACTTCAATCTGGCCGGTCGCCATATTCGGATTGACGGACGCAGCGTCTCGACGGCGCACTTTACCCTGGATGGCAACCACGTATTCGGGCCGCACCGACTCGGCCTTTGCGTGGGCCAACGGGCACAATTCTTTGTCCAGCACAATCTGCACAATGCCAGAGCGGTCGCGCAGATCGAGAAAAATCAAGTTTCCATGGTCTCGGCGACGGTTCACCCATCCCATGACGACGACATCCTTGCCAGCTGCGGAAAGATCCAGCTCACCGCAGGAATGTGTCCGTTGCAGATTTCCTAAAAGATCCAGTTCCATTGTTCCCTTATCAAAGCCTGAGATAATTCATCTTTTCCGCGCACTGCAACCCGATCGCTATTGTGCGCCTAACATTTTTGCCAGTTCACCGCGCGGCACCTTCGTCTGTTCGCCAGTTTGAAAATCTTTGACCGTGACCATGCCGGATACTGCTTCCTGTTCACCAAACAAAACGATCCTTCGTGCCAGCTTGTTGCCCATCTCAAACGACTTCTTCAGACGGAACGTTCCATCTCCCAACTCGACCCGCAGACCCGCGCGACGCAGTTCTCGCGCCAGCACCAGCGATTCAGCCTGCTGCGCTTCACCTAATGGAGCAATATAGGCGTCAGCCAAAAGAGCAGCACTCGACTCTCCCAGCGCGACTTGCTGCGCTTGCAGCGTCAGCACAAGCCGGTCGGTGCCCATTGCAAATCCAATGCCCGGCGCTTTCGGGCCTCCAATGGCCTCGCTCAGGCCGTCGTAGCGTCCACCGCCGAGCAACGCATTCTGCGCACCCAGACCGCCGTGAGTAAATTCAAACGTTGTCCGCGTGTAGTAATCGAGTCCACGTACCAGCCGAGGACTCACGGTGTACGCCACGCCGCAAGCATCCAGCGCTGCGCATACCTGCGCAAAATGCGCGCGAGAATCCTCGTCGAGAAAATCCGCAATCTTCGGCAGTTCGTCGATCTTCGCCTGGTCTTCCGGAACTTTGCAGTCCAGCACGCGCAACGGGTTCGTCACTGCGCGACGCTGGCAATCTACGCAAAGCGTTGGAGCAAGATCGACCAAAGCCTCACGCAGAGCCTGTATGTAGCGAGGCCGATCCGTTGCAGAGCCAACGGAGTTCAACTCCAGCGTCCAGCCGGTGATGCTGAGCGCCTCCAGCAGCGTGGCCAGCATTTCCAATATTTCCGCATCGCGCAGTGGAGATTCGCTGCCCGCGCTCGGTGGCCCAATTACTTCCGCGCCAATTTGATAGAACTGGCGATAGCGCCCTTTCTGTGGGCGCTCCCGTCGAAATTGCGGGCCGATGTAATACAGCTTTTGCAGCAGTCCTGCATCTCCCAGCTTGTGCTCGATGTAGGCGCGCACAACCCCGGCGGTATTCTCGGGCCGCAGCGTCAGCATCTGCGCTTTTTCCGACTGCGCGCGCGCGCGATCTTCCCACGTATACATTTCTTTGGAAACAATGTCCGTCTCTTCTCCTACGCCGCGCGCGAACAACTGCGTGTCTTCAAAAATGGGCGTGCGGATTTCTCCGAAGGCGTAACGCGCAAAGACACGCCGCGCCGTCGCCTCGATGTGGTTCCATAACTCGGTTTCCGGCGGCAGTAAATCGCGAGTACCGCGCACAGCTTTGATCTGGCCCATAGTCGTTACTATTTACGATAAATGGTCTGCCCTCAGAATGGGTGCGTCAGACAAGAATTAGCAGAATGTCTTTCTGCGGCGCAGCGATGAAGCGCCCCGGCAGAGCGGGAGATTGTGTCGCCTTCGGGCATTTCTATTGCACTCCCCGCTGCATGGCCGCGCTGACAGTCTCGCGTTGTTCTGGCGGTAACAGCACGCGACGCAAATTGAAGCCCACGGGAGAAGGTTGGAAGCCAGCGTCAAGCAAAAAGCGTGCAAGAAAGTGCTCACTGACGGGAACGTCATTCACGGTGATAAGCAACATGCCCAGCGGACGCCCTCTACCTTCCACGCGCAAATCATGCTGGCCAATTTCAGCTAGAAAAACGGCCAGGTCGCGGGCAGCGTGGCTACGCCCGGGTTCATCCGTCGGCAAAAATACACTCAAGTTAGGATTGTTGCGGCGCATGTAGCCGATCAGTTCTCCATTGCGCAGAATCACACGCGCACCTACAGCTCGCGCCAGCATTCTTGTACCAGGTTCTCGACCTTTTTCTTCAGGTTGAATTTCCTTTTCACTCACCAGAGACGCTAAGGACGGCCAGCGCAATACCGAACCATATAAATTTGCAGGGTCAGTCGCGGCAACGCAAAGCATCTCCGGCTTTTCCGGCTCCGGACTGGCGCGCAGCGACCGCAGCAGATCGATGGCTGACGGCAGCGCAAACTGCGCTCCGCCCAACCCGGCCACAAAATAGCCGCGCCGTACGCGGCCAGATTCTTCCAAAGCTTTCATCACATCGTAGACGGCACTAAAACCACCTGTGATATTTTCGAGGCCCATCGATTCACGTGTGACGATGCCGTGCCGCTTCAGCAACTGCAGGGCGGTTGCATGGCTGCGCTCGGTGGCGGACGATTGCACAGATGATGGAGGTTCTACCAGTGTCCAGCGGCCTTGCGCGCTCGGCGGCAATGTACGACGCGAACGAAAATTTGTCTGCGTGTGCTGGCGATGCGTGGAACGCGTGCTCGCTTTGCGGGCCATGTAGGCGCGCAGCGCGTGGAACGTGTCGTTGGTGACCAATCCCTGCCATACGACATCCCACAGCGCATCCAGTGTCTCACCGGGAAACCCGCCGCCGAGCGCGTCATGCAGCGCAGCGAAAAACATCGCGCCACGCGTTGCCAGCAGTTCAAGAATCTTCCTCTGTTTTTCTTCCAGCGGATTCTGTAACTGGCTCGAATGCTTTGGCGGCATTACAGGATCGTGCAGATGCGGCAGCTTGTCCGCGAGATACAGCGCGATGCGTCCATCCGTCTCGCCAATCGGCTCCACGCCGCACCAGATCACTTCACCGGCACCGATCAACGTGTCCAGATCGCCAGGTTGAAACCCCTGCACGCGCGCCGGTAGAATTTCTCGCTCTATCAATGAAGCGGGTATTGGCGCGCCTTGAAGTTGATCCACAGCGTCGAGCACGGCATCCAGCCCTTTGCGGCGATGCATACATCCATGCCAGTGAGTTGCCATGCGCTCCAGTGTGTGTTGCTCGACAGGCTCGACTTGCTTGCGCAGTCGCGCCAGAGATTTCCTTCGAATAGCGCGAAGAACTTCGGCATCGCACCATTCGCGATGGATACCTCCGGGACGAAAGTCGCCTTCCATGAGTCGTCCGGAGTGGACCAGCGCGCGCAACCATCCCTGCACAAGTTGTGGATTCCAGCCAAAACGCGCTGCCGCATCGTCCAATGTAAACGGCCCGTGGGTACGCGCATAGCGCTTCAACAATTCAAGATGCGGCTCGGGCATCGCTTCCAGAAATGCCCTGGGCACGCCGGGCGGCAATGGAACACCCAATGCGTAGCGAAACTTCGCTGCATCCTCGATGGCAATCAAACGCTTCGCCCCAAGCGTCTGAATCTCCAGCACGCGCTGCGCACGAATCAACCTGTCAACCACACCATCCACGTCGATGCCAACACTGCGCCGCGCCAGTTCCGCGCGGGTCAGATCGCCTAGTCGCAGCAGCAAGTCATGCACGCCATCCATATTTTTTGCACGATAATTTTCCGCGAGCGCCTGGAGTTGCTCTTCAACTTCTTCAATTGCCGCAGCATCCAGCAACTCGCGCAGGTCGGCATCTCCCATCAAATCGCGCAGTTGGTCCTGGTCGATGGTGAGCGCCTGGGCGCGTCGCTCCGCCAGAGGAGCATCGCCGTCGTAAATAAAATTTGCTGCATAACTAAACAGCAATGACGCTGCAAATGGAGATGGCGTGCGCGTATCGGCAATGTGGACGCGAATATTCCGCGTTGCAATGCCACGCAGCACCTCAAGAAACGCAGGCATATCGAAAACATCGCGCAGTGTCTCGCGGTAGGCCTCGAGCAGCATGGGAAAGGATGCATAGCGCGAAGCCACGCTGAGTAAGTCATAGGCGCGCTTTCGTTGCTGCCATAACGGAGTTCGCCCTTGCGCGCGGCGTCGCGGCAGCAGCAATGCTCGTGCCGCACTCTCGCGAAATTTAGCAGCGAACAAAGCAGTAGACCCAAGCTGGCGCAAGATGAAATCCGTCGCTTCTGCTGCGTCCAGCAGCAACACTTCCGTATCCGGAGGCTCGACCGTCTCAGGAAAACGCAGCACAAAACCATCGTCTGCCCAGAGAGTTTCAATGTCCGTCTGGCCCGTGGCCTGTAAACGACCGCTGATGGCCATTGCCCACGGCGCATGAACGCGGCTGCCGAAAGGAGTGAGCGCGCAGACG
This sequence comes from Acidobacteriota bacterium, assembly GCA_021790655.1. Lineage (GTDB taxonomy): Bacteria > Acidobacteriota > Terriglobia > Terriglobales > Acidobacteriaceae > JAKAAZ01. The sequence continues at coordinate 9,961 of JAJYGR010000032.1, forward strand.
CGCCAGTCTCCCAGTTCATCGCGACAGCGCTCAATCACAATGGTTCGGTCGTCGGGGACCGCAGTGGTGGCAATCTCCTGATCGATTAAAAAACGCAGTAGATTGTCCGCTGCTCGAGGGTCCAGATCATGCTCACGCGTCAATCGGCTGAGCGCAGCATTTCGTTCCATGCCACGAAGTTCGCGCACCATGGCCCCGATGCGGCGGCCAAATTCAATCGGCCTGCCCGGGCCATCGCCATGCCAGAAAGGCATTTTCCCTGGCTCACCCGGCGCGGGCGATACCAGCACGCGGTCGTGCGTAATCTCATCAATGCGCCACGTCGTTGCTCCTAAAATAAATGTGTCTCCGGAGTGGCTTTCAAAGACCATTTCTTCATCCAGTTCGCCGACACGCACTGGCTTTTCTTTTGAGCCGGAAAGAAACACGCCATACAGACCGCGATCCGGGATCGTACCGCCATTGAGGATCGCCAGACTTTTCGCGCCCTGCCGAGGTGTCAACGTGTTCCGCACACGGTCCCAGGTAATGCGTGGCCTCAACTCGGCAAACTCATCCGAGGGGTAGCGTCCAGAGAGCATGTCCAGCACGCCTTCAAATGCAGCGCGACTGAGCGTGGCAAACGAGGCTGCACTGGCAATCAGTCGATACAGCGCATCGCAGTCGGTGGCGATTGCTTCGTCACTTTTATCCAGTTCGTCGAAATTACTTGTGCTCGGCTTCTTGCTGGGCTTGCTGGAGCGTGGCTTGTGCGGCGGTTCGGCAACGATGGCAACGATCTGCTGCGCGAGTACGTCCAGCGGATTGCGGAGGTAGCGCGTGGACTCGACCAACCCTTCATGCATGGCACGCGTAACTGCAGCGCACGCGATCAGGTCTGCGCGAAACTTTGGAAAGATGACGCCATCGCTCACGGCATCCACGTGATGTCCAGCGCGGCCAATGCGCTGCATTCCACTGGCAACAGAAGGCGGCGATTCAATCTGGATGACCAGATCGACCGCGCCCATGTCGATGCCCAGCTCCAGCGAGGACGTCGCCACCAGCGCGCGGATGCGACCGGCCTTCAGCAGCTCTTCAATCTCCGAGCGCTGCGCAGCCGCCAATGAACCGTGATGGGCGCGCGCAATCGGCTCAGATGCCAGTTCATTCAACGCGCCCGCCAGACGCTCCGCCACGCGACGGCTGTTGACGAAAATCAGTGTGGACTGCTTCTCGCGAATCAGTTCGAGCAGGCGGGGATGGATTGCCGTCCAGATCGACGTTCGCTTCGGTCCCTGCGACGCAGGCCCGCTGGGCAGTTCCTCCGGCTGCCCAAGCCGCGCCATATCTTCCACCGGCACTTCAATTCGCAGATCGAAGCGCTTGCGCTCAGCCGCATTGACGATAGTGACAGGCCGAAAACGTGGCGCACCCGCAGAAGGAGAATTCGTCAGCCACTCAGGCTCCAGTTCCTTCACTGCAAGTGCATTTTCCGTAGCAAGATCGGCAGGCTGATTTTCTGTATGCACTGTTGGCGGCACATCGACGCCGCCTAAGAATTGCGCCACTTCTTCCAGCGGTCGCTGTGTCGCAGAGAGTCCGATGCGCTGGATCGGACGTCCAACCATCGTCTGCAATCGCTCCAGCGACAGCGCCAAATGCGCCCCTCGCTTGGTCGGAACAAGTGCATGAATTTCATCGAGAATCACCGTCTCGACACAGCGCAGCGAAGCCGCTGCGTCGCTGGTAAGCAGGAGATACAAAGATTCTGGAGTGGTGATCAAAATTTCCGCCGGATGGCGACGAAAACGCGCGCGTTCGCGCTGTGGCGTGTCTCCGGTACGCACGCTGATTTCCGGTTCGCGGACGGTGACGCCGAGCCGCTCCGCCAACTGCTTGATGCCAGCCAGTGGGGAACGCAGGTTCCGCTCCACATCGACGGCCAAAGCTTTCAACGGGCTGATATAGATGACGCGGCAACCCTCCGCATCGGCTGGCGGAGGTTGCAGCATGAGCTTGTCGATGCACCAGAGAAACGCTGCGAGCGTTTTGCCGGTGCCGGTCGGCGCAAGGATCAACGTTGAGTCGCCACGCGCAATCGCAGGCCAGCCAAGCCGCTGCGGCGTGGTTGGCTTTTCAAAAACAGCCCGCAGCCATGACGCCGTCACAGGATGA
>JAJYGR010000042.1 GCA_021790655.1 Acidobacteriota bacterium
AAATGATCGCGGCTTCAAACGCCTCGAACACCAGCTACAACGCCAATGGAGGAGAATGCCATGGTCATAGCGGAAGCGCAAGGAACGCAAAAGAAGCTGACGAGATTTCTGGGAATGCGGGCTGCACTTGTGTGGATCGCACTTCTGTTACTGGTTCCCAGCGTGCCGGTGTTTGCCGGTAAGAAGCAGGAGAAGACCGTCACCATGGCGGATGGACGTCCGATCCGCAAAGTGTTCATTCGGACCGCTGCTTCCGATACGGCGAATATGGTCGCTGCGGCGCTGGCGCAGGACACATGCCTGACCACAGTCAACCAGGAAAATCAGGCAGACGCCGTGCTTGATGTAGGGATTACGTTGCCGGGAGTCGGTGGCGGAATGCCCATGCCGACCGTGTTTGTCCCGTCAGCAACGGAGCAGACTCTGGGCAATGGCAAGAACCAGCCACAACGCAGCGCCAGCGCAAATTGCACCAACGGCAAGGACAGTAGGGGCTGCACTGGTTCCTACGACGTGCAAGGCGGCGATCTCGGAACGGAGTTACCTCCGGGATTTGCGAACAGTGGCAATGGGAGCGTGGATGTCTCCCTGATATCGACAGGTAAAGCTTCACAAGAACTATGGCAGCCAAAGACCCACAAGAAAAGACCCTGGACAGACCAGTTACGCGTCGTCGTCGGTTGCCCGGTCTGCCCAACGGGACATTTCAATCGGCGTCGGGACAAGAGCTATCGCAATTGGATTCAGGCCAAATGCCCGGCAGTTCTCACGACGGCAGCGCAGTAGTTGTAGCTTTAGAGTTCCACCAGCACATCGTCGCCATTCTGCTGCAAGGCATACGTTGCGGCCTTCGCATCGCGCGAGTGGGTGGAGACGCCAGTGACCAGATCGAACTCCCACTGGTGCCAGGGGCAGACGATTTTTCCATGCTCCACGGTCCCTTCGGCGAGTGGCCCGCCGCGGTGCGGGCAGACGTTGTCGAGCGCATGAGGCTTGCCGCGCAGGGTCGCCACACAAAGCGTTTTGCCCAGAACGCTGAATTCCTTCGCTTGGCCCTCTGAAGGCAACTCAGCGCGACTGCATAACCTGACCCATTCGCTCATCGCTACGTTTTCGACCTTCCTGCTGTTGTGGAACGCGAAGCCTCCCACCCTTTGCGATAAAATTGCAAAGGATGGGGCACCCGTTGTATCGAAAAATGCTCTATCCCTGAAATGCCGCCACTGCTGTCGATCCCAAAATAATCAGCACCCACCATCCTATGACGACGACGGCGGCGCTGCTTCGCTTGACACGAGCCACCGTGGCGCATCCGACGATCAGAAGAATCACTGTCCAAATTGTGAATATATCGGCGGAGGTCAGCAGTGTGCGCAGCCATTGGGGAAGATCGGAACTCAGGAACCATGCAATGTTGGTCCCAACGGGATTCTGTATGTCGAATTGTTCCGCGTTGACGCCGGCGAAGATAGCGATGGCAGCGAGTAGAAATTTCAAGACCAAGGGCAGACCAGCATAAAACCATACGGCAAAATATTCTTTAAACCTGACCTTCGCGCCCAGGCCTAGATTGAAGCTCACCATCAAAATGGAAGCAGCAATCAGACTGACTAGCAGTGAAACGACCGGGTATGCGTAACTAATGATCCTGGTAGTGGTTGCAATGGTGTGAATGGTTTGTTCCCGCTGCGCTTCGGGTACTCCGCTCAGCCGCTCCTGTGCCTGCGCGCTCCGATTGATGCTGGCCTCTGCGACATTCTCGAACCCAATTTGTTTGTCTACCGCAAAGGTGAATGCGAGGCTGATCGCCACCCCAATCAGAAAGGGCAGCCACCAGCTTGCGTTTCGACGAATGTCGCGAAAGACTTGTTCGGGTGACACATAAGCATCGACGACGCGCTCGATCTGGCCCAGACCTTTTTGCTGCTCAGGAAGTTCTACATGACTGCTCATGGTGTCTATGCTTTCCGGTTTGGGATTTTCGCCTTTATAAATGTTCGGGAGATTAAAACATTGTGGATCTGAACGTTGGCAACCAGTCTAGCTGGAGCAAGAAAGAAAGAGGAGAAAAATCTGCGATGATGGCACACTCGTGGCGGCAGGCCCGGTCCGTCGCCAAGCAATTGCGATGGGATGAAAATGGTGGAGACGCTGGCGCTTATCAGTGGGGCCTCGCACTCTTGCCGCGCACCCGGTGTTGGTGTAAAAATAAGGATTCGAGTTGTTCGATGCGAAGCATCGTTTAATTTTATTCAGCAAAAACTCAAATCCAGCGTTGATACACCATCAACCACTACCCTCTCCACTCCGTCATGGAGGACGTTATGTCAGACCGCAAATCACCATCTGAGGATGCCGCCGAGCAGTCCTCGAGTCCGCAGAATTCCAACAATGTCGCCACTGGAATCTCGCGCCGCGGATTTCTGAAGGGCGCAGGCATCACTGCGGCCGGTACCGCCCTGCTGGAAGGCGTACAGGTTTTCAGCCGCGAGGCAGTTGCAGCCACCCACAGCGATGTGAAGGAACTGGGGCCTGGCGCGGTGCCAGTTACCTTGCTTGTGAATGGTAAAGAACACACCATCCAGATTGAGCCGCGCACGACGCTGGCCGATGCCCTGCGCGTGCATATGGGGCTGATCGGTACAAAGGTCATCTGCGATCGCGGCTCCTGCTCGGGATGCACGGTGCTGCTGGACAAAACGCCGGTCAATAGCTGCATGACACTGGCAATGGACGCCAGGGGACATCATGTGACTACCATTGAAGGTCTGCCGCAGAACGGCGAACTGCATCCGTTGCAGACAGCATTTGTAAAGCATGACGCCATGCAGTGCGGTTTCTGCACTCCGGGAATGGTCATGAGCTGTGCCGCACTTCTTGAAAAGAACCCCAAGCCAACCGAAGACGATGTACGGCACGCTACCGCAGGCAATCTCTGCCGATGCGGCACGTATCCAAGAATCTTTGCAGCCACACTCGAAGCAGCGGGAACTTCCACCCGCAACGCGTAGGGAGGAAATCACAATGGCGACGACGAAAATTACTCCTGCGGAAGAAGCGCTGCTTGGCGCAGTGGCCGATGCGGCAACGCCCCCCCCGGGCACGGAAACTGTGATGATGCCGGTCGGCATTCCGGGCTACACATTGCATCAGGAAGCGCGTCAGATCCCAACCACGCAGCCGCCAGTGTTGCCGATCAATAAGGACCTGCAATACATTGGCAAGTCTCCGAAGCGCTGGGATGCGCACGCCAAGGTAAGCGGATCTGCACGCTACACGTATGATATTCAGCTTCCGGGAATGCTCTATGCCAAGTTCGTAAATGCAGCCGTCCCGCACGCGCACATAGTATCGATCGATACCTCCGCGGCGGAGAAGCTGCCTGGTGTCAAGGGTGTGTATGTCATTCAACATCTATTGGGTGGCGCTGTGCTGCGCGATGCGGCGCTGAAGTCCAAAACATACCCGACGGTCCGCTACGCTGGTCAGCCGATTGCAGCGGTAGCGGCGACGCAGCCGCACATTGCGGAGGAAGCTGCGAAGCTTGTGAAGGTGCAGTATGATGCCAAACCATTCGTAGTGGATCTGGAGAAGGCCCGTCAACCCAATGCTCCGCAGGTCTTCCCTGGCCCGGCGGATCAGGCCGGGACGGCGGGTGGCGGCGGAGGGCCGCATGGCGTGACGCAAACAGGCAATGTCCATGGGCCTGCCATTCATAAGGTTGGCGATGCGGAGCAGGGTTTTAAGGATGCGGACGTTGTGGTGGAGTCGAAGTACTCCACGCAGGTGCAGACCCATTCCGCGCTGGAAACCCATGGCGTAGTCGCGGATTGGAAGCCCGATCTGCTGACCGTGTGGGCCTCGACGCAGGGTACGGCCAGTGTGCGTGAGGAGTTGGCGGCATTTTTTCATCTACCGAAATCGCAGGTGCGTGTGATTACGGAATTCATGGGCGGAGGCTTTGGCGCAAAGTTCGGCGCGGGCAACCCAGGCGTGGTGGCCGCGCAGCTTTCCAGGCAGACAGGCACGCCTGTCTGGCTAATGCTGGACCGTAAGCAGGAGCACCTTTCGGTGGGCAACCGGCCCAGTTCCGACCAGACGCTGAAAATTGGCGCCAAGAAAGACGGTACGCTGACGGCCGTCCAGTTGGTCAGCTTCGGCTCCGCAGGTTGCGGAACGGGCGCGGGCTGCGCCGGGCCGGCCACTAATCTTTACAAGTGGGCCGCGCTGCACACGGAAGAGAACGACGTCTTCATCAACGCCGGGCCAGCATCGGCCATGCGTGCTCCGGGTCATCCGCAGGGGGCTTTCGCGCTGGAGCAGACGATCGACGAGCTTGCCACGAAACTCAACATGGACCCGATCGACCTGCGCGACAAGATCGATGAAAACCCCGTGCGTCGCGTCGAGCGGCAAATCATCCGCGAAAGCGCGCTTTGGAAGTCTCGCAACCCGAAGCCGAACGCCGACCAAGGACACATCAAGCGCGGTGTCGGCCTTTCGCAGTCCGTCTGGTATCGCCACATCAATATGAACTCCGCTGCGGAAGTCCGCGTACACCGCGACGGCTCAGTAGAAGTGCTGTCAGCGGTGCAAGACATTGGCACTGGCATCAAGACAGTCCTGGCGCAAGTGCTGGCTGAGCAGTTCGGCGTGCCGCCGGAAAAGGTCTCTGTCAAGATCGGCGACACCAACTATCCTATCGGGCCGAACTCTGGCGGCAGCGTGACAACTGCTTCTTTGACCCCTGCGGTACGCGATGCGGCATGGCAGGCGTCGCAGAAATTCCTTGCCAGTGTTGCTCCAGCGCTGGGTACAGCGCCAGACGATCTGGTCCTGACTGGCGGAGAAGTCCACAGCAAGAGCAATAAATTTCAGCCCATCACTTTCCGACGCGCAGCAGCGAAGATGGACACCGATGAGGTTTCCGCGCAGTCCAAACGCATCCCGGACTACAACAAGGGCCACTACGACACCTATGGCGGTGTGGACGTTGCCGAAGTCGAAGTGGACACGGAGACGGGACTGATCCATGTCAAGCGCATCTTCGCCGTGCATGACTGTGGACGCCCGATGAACCCGTCGCAGGTGATCAACCAGATCAACGGCGGCCTGATTCAAGGCATTTCCTACGCGCTGTATGAGAACCGGCTGCTTGACCCCAACTTTGGGTACATGGTCAATCCAAATCTGGAGCAATACAAAATCGCTGGCTCGCGCGACATTCCAGAGTTGCACGTGCAACTGGTCGAGTCCTACATTGGCCAGAGTTCCACCGATGCCTCCGGCATCGGAGAAGCCGCGGGTGTGATGTCGGCTGCGGCGGCGATCGGCAACGCATTCCACAACGCGACGGGCGTTCGTATCCGCACCACGCCGATGACACCGCCAGTTGTACTGAAAGCCCTGAGTAAGGCTCCACAAAGGAGTGAGACAGCATGAATCAGTTCATCCTTGCAGATTGCACAACAGAAAGCGGCGCGCTTTCCCAGTTGCATGACGGCGCCGTCGTCAAAGCGGGCGGCGTAGATCTTCTGGACCTGATGAAGAGCGGCATCGCCACGCCGACCAAGCTGGTGAATATCCGCAATATCTCCGGCATGCGCGGCATCCATGAAACGGCGCAGGGACTCAATATCGGCGCGCTCACCACACTGGCGGAAATCGAAGAAGACCCGGCGGTGAAGGCGCATTACGCGATCCTGTCGGACGCCTGCGGTCACGCCGCGACGCCGCAGATCCGCAACATGGCGACGGTAGGAGGAAACCTGCTCCAGCAAAATCGCTGCTGGTATTTTCGTTCCGATGATTTCGCCTGCCTGAAAAAAGGCAAGGACATGTGCTTCGCGTTCGACGGCCTGAACCAGTATCACGCCATCTTCGACAACACCACCTGCCCGTCGGTCGCGCCTTCCTCGGCTGCGGTGGCCCTGCTGGGCTTGAACGCAAGCGTGGAACTTACCTCCGCGAAAGGCAAGCGCACTGTCGCCATTAAGGACTTTTACGTCCATCCCGATGTGAACCCGATGACGCGGACTGTCATTGCGCCGGACGAATTGCTGACAGCAGTCGTCATTCCGAAGCCTGCCTCTGGCACCCGCTCGGCCTATCAAAAATATGGCGAGAAGCGCAGCTACGACTGGGCCACGGCGGACGCCGGTGTGGTGCTCGAAATGGACGGCAACATCTGCCGCAAGGCTGCCATTGTGATGGGTGCGGCTTCGCCGGTGGTAATGCGTTCGCCAAAGGCGGAAGCGATGCTGGCAGGCAAGCCGATCACAGAGGAAACGGCGCGCGCCGCAGGCAAGGCTGCCATGGAAGGCGCGCAGCCGCTCTCCATGAATGGATATAAAGTGCAACTGTTTCCGGTTGCCATCTACAGGACCATTTTGCTGGCCGCCGGACAAATGGGCCGCGACCCAAGCGCAGTCGGTTAACCAAGGAGGACGACCATGAGTGCTACCGAAATTAACGTGCTACCGTGCCAATGCCTCCGCACCAAGAACGCCTACGGCACAACCCCGCAGTCCGCCGATACGTGGCTGCCCGGAATGCAGGCCGCGTCCTCGTATTGGTGCCTGCGCACCATGGGCCCAGCTGGACCCGATGAGCATTATGTGCATCTTGATCGCTGCGTTCCGGGCAGGGCGTGCTATGAAACGCCGGAAGAATAGAACAACGTTAGAACAAGCTGGCTTGGGATCGTTACAACTTACGCTATTTCCTGATCGCATAGTACACACATCCGTGCGCAGGAATGGTTACGCTTAACTTCTTTTTCCCTCCCAGCGATTTCCGCTGCCACAGGTCGCGGACTTCCACCTCTTTACCGCTTAGGCCGAAGACGGACCAGTCCAGATTCACATCAGTCGCTTTGTCTCCCAGATTAAAGACCGCGAGATATTTTTGCTTTGCAGGCGTCTCGCTGTCCGCGACCCAGACGCGAATCTGCCCCTGCGCATAGGCTGGATGATTGTTGCTGGAATGCTGGTCCACCTCGAGCACTTCGGGATTCGTCAGCAGAGATTTTGTCCATGGGTCGCTGTCCAGAGCTGTCCCGGCCAGGTCGCCGCCGAACATCAGCGGGGAGCGCGCAATGGTCCACAACGTCATCACGCTGCGCTGTTCATCATGCGTGAAGCGAGAATTTCTTCTGCCATTGCTGCTTTCGCCAGGCGCTCCAATGCGTCCCAGTGGGAGCATATCGGCGTCGGGCCAGGTGTGGTCTCGGCCAATGTAGGGCGCCCAGTTCTGCTCGTAGTCGAATTGCTGGCGCAGCAATTTCCAATGGTCCCAAAAGTCATCGGAGATGCGCCACATTTGCGCATTCTGCCGCAGGCTGCGTGCCATGGCCAGCGGAGCAGGCCCGGGCGAAAGGCTCAACACCATGGGCCGACCAGTTTTCAGGATTGCTTTATGCAGCGCTTCCACTTCTGGCCGCCGCTGCTGGTATGGGCGGCCCATGTCGTCGGCCTTGATGAAGTCCACGCCCCAGGAAGCGTATAGGGCCGCGATGGAATCGTAGTATTCCAGCGCGCCGGGCTTCGACATATCGACGCCGTACATATCGGGGTTCCACGCGCAGATATGCTGCTTGTCCGCGATGTCTGCGGCGCGCGCGGTTGAGCCAAGGATGGGAGTATTTTCCTCCACGGCCTGGCGGGGAATGCCACGCAGGATGTGTATGCCAAACTTAAGTCCGCGAGCGTGAATATAGTCCGCGAGCGCGCGAAAGCCCGCGCCATTGGCCGCGGAAGGAAAGCGATTCGTCGCGGGCAGCAGGCGACCATAGGCATCCATGGTCAACTTCGCGCCAGCCTTATAGTCGTGACCCTGCGAGTGCGGCTCATACCATTCAATATCGACGACAACATATTGCCAGCCATACTGCTTTAATTCTTTGGACATCACGTCCGCTACAGACTTGACCTGACTCTCGCGCACGGCGGTGCCGTAGGCGTCCCAACTGTTCCAGCCCATCGGCGGTGTCGGCGCGAATGGTGCGGCAGATGCCCACAGAGAAACATGAAGCGCAGTCAGCAGGAAGATGCAGCCGGACTTTCGAAGAGCGGAAATTACATAACGAGACGCAGGAAGAGTTTTCATCCCCTCTAACGTAGCAGCACTGTTCCACCGTAGAAAGCCATGCCAGAGAGAAATTTAGGCAACGTCGCTTGCATTGCATCGTGCCGAATGCTTCACTGATAGACGCTATGAATCGTCGAGATTTTTTGCGTACTACTGCTGCTTCCGCCGCCATCGCGGCCATGCCCAGGGCGTTACGGGCCAACGACATTGCCACTGCTTCGGCGCGGCTGACCATCCATCCCAGCCAGCTTGGCATTCCCATTGCGAAAGACTTTCTTGGCTTGAGCTATGAGGCGGCGCAACTGGCACATCCGGAATATTTTTCCGCGCAAAACACCGGTCTCGCGGGATTTCTTCGTGTGCTTGGCCCCAGCGTGCTGCGCATCGGCGGCAATACCAGCGAGTACGCTTTCTGGACGCCAAATCCGACTTCAAAAGCGCCGCAAGGCTCGGACGTCGTAGGCCCGGACAAAGGGCATCATCCTGCCACGCCGACGCAGACCACTCCACAGGCCATCCGCAACCTGAAGGAATTTCTGGACCTGATCGATTGGCGCTGCATGTATGGGCTGAACCTAGGCAAAGGCACGCCCCAGCAGGCTGCCGAGGAAGCGGCTTATGTGTCGCAAACGCTGGGCGACAGGCTCATCAGCTTTCAGTTTGGCAACGAGTCGGACCTGTTCCGCAACAACGGACTTCGCCCCGCCAGCTATGATTACGCAGACTTCGCCAAGGATTGGCAGGGTTTTTACGATGCCGTCCATGCGCGTGTTCCAGAAGCAAAATTCGCCGGGCCAGACACTGCGGGCACTGGCGTCTGGGTGGAAGAATTCGCGCAGCAGTTTAAGGACAAAGTCGATCTGCTGACCACGCACTACTATGCTGAAGGGCCGCCGACGGATCTTTCCATGACTATCGAGCGGCTGCTTAGCCCAATGAATTCCCGCTGGGACAAAGGCCAGCCGATGATCCAGCAGGCGATGGCGGAGTCTCACCTGCCATTTCGCCTGACGGAGACCAACTCGTGCTACAGCGGCGGCAAACCGGGAGTGAGCAATACTTTTGCGTCCTCGCTGTGGGCGTTGGATTTGATGTCGAAGCTGCTCAACATGGGGGCCAGCGGTGTCAACTTCCACGCAGGCGGTTATGGCTGGTATGCGCCGGTGGTCGGCAGCATGGCAAACGGGTTCGTCGCGCGCCCGGAATACTACGCGCTGCTGCTTTTTTCGCAACTGCTGGGCGGTCGCGTCGTGCTCAGCCAGTTGGAGGCATCGAGCGTCGGCCCTCTGCTGGTTTGCTTCGCCGCTCGCGATGCAAAAGGCAAGCTGCAAGCTGTCGTCATCAATAAAAATCCTGACAAGCGCGTCCGCCTGGCGGTTGCCTCTGGAACGTCCGACGAGCGCATCGCTGTTCAGCGCCTGATTGCACCCACGCTGGATGACGAGCAGGATGTGACCTTCGCTGGCGCGCCCGTTGGCGCTGAAGGCGCATGGCAAGCTGCGCGTACCGAGCATGTCCGCGCCAGCAACGGCACAGCGGAATGCTTTGTCCCTGCGGCCAGCGCTGCACTGCTGCGTTGGGAGTAGGGAAGTGTCGGTTTGCAAAAGGTTTAGGTATGTCGATGGAGATGTGACATTCGTTCTTCGCAGGAACACTCAGGGCAATTTACAGTAGTACTGTCGGCCAAGTTCGAACAATAAACAAAATCCTTTGCACTGCTGTGGATTGCCACTGCTTGCTCTTGTGGGTATAAATGGAAACTCGCATCATTCTGGTCGTCGGGTCGATCCTCCTTTGCTGCGGATGCGTGGGGCTTCTGACAGTCCGCCTCAGCAATCCTTTTCTTAAGGGACTCGGCTGGCTGGGCGGCACTTTCGCTGCCGGTGCGATTGGGGCAACCATATTCGCGGCGCGTGCCAACGTTTCTGCTGACGCTTTTGTGCTGCTGGCCGACACATTGATATTGCTGGCGTACGTCCTGCTGCACGTCTCCTTTCTGGAACTGACAGAGAGCGCGTCTCTGCTGCCCCGGCTTGGACTCTACTTGCTTGCCGCCCAGGCAGCCGTCTATCCGCTCTTCCGATACTTTCACGATGTCAGGCAGATGAGTGTGGCGACTCTCGGAGTGTTCGTTGCGGTGCAGGCGTTCCAGAGCGCATTGTTCCTGAAGAAGACCGTAAAAGATGGAATGGAGGCGCCGATATGGTTCAGCGTCATTCTTCTTGCAGGCTTCGCCGCATTCAATCTTTTTCGAAGTGTGGTCGTCCTTGTTCTCGGGGTGCCGAGCGACCCGCATCTGCCAAATCCCCTGGAAACCATAAGCGCCGTTGTATTTCTTGGAGTTGGGCTGGGCCTCGGCTTCGGCGTGTTCTGGATGACCAGTGCCCAAATCCGCATTGCGCTGGAGGGACTGGCCAACACCGATCCCCTGACCGGCATCTGCAACCGCCGGATTTTTACATCCCTGTGCGAGAAGGAGTTGTCGAGGAGTTCGCGGACCGGAGAACCGTTCTCTCTGATCATGTTTGACCTCGACCACTTCAAAAAGATCAACGATCATTATGGGCACGCTACCGGGGATGCGGTGCTCTGTGCCGTCGTTGAAAAGCTCCGAAATTCTGTCCGGAACATCGATACCGTCGGCAGGTGGGGCGGAGAAGAATTTGTCGGCCTGTTACCTGGCGCGGACTCCCACATAGCACTGCTCGTCGCTCAAAGACTGCGGCACAATGTCGAGGCCCTGACGATAGCGAATTTACAGACGAGACATATTCTTGTCGGAGATGAAATCGGCATAACGATCAGCATTGGAGTGGCGACCTACCGAGGGCCCGGAGACAGCATCGACGATTTAATTCATCGATGCGATACCGCCATGTACCAAGCCAAGGCCGAAGGGCGTAATCGGATCGTGGCAACCGACCGAGCGCATGTAATTGGCCGATAAGAACGCCAACAACGGCACAGCGGAGTGCTTCATTCCTGCGGCCAGCGCTGTGCTGGTGTGTTGAGAGTAGGGGAATAGCATCTAACAAGGCAGGAGAACACCATGCCACAGAGCACGCACGACCGAGTCGCAGAACTCCACAACCTGGCGGCCCACGCCCACACCTCCGCCGCCACCGCACACGGCAAAGGAGATCATCTCTCCGCCCACGAACTCAGCAAACAGGCGCACGAGCACTCCACCAACGCCTATAAGGACAGCGAAGGGCTGATGAAGGAAAAGGCAAAGTCAAATAAAATGTAGGAGGAGGCCCAAACCACACTTCTAAATTCATTTTCACATCAAATTCCTCCCAGCCTCATTTGCACTCGACATGAACTATGCAGACTTCTACCGAAGGAAGGGTTGACCTGCTTATACTCCCGCATGTCATTGCAGGATAGGGCATATTTCTTTGCGCCGATTTGCTGCAGGGTTTGTGGCTTCGGGGGGCCGCCAGGGCGTCCGCGATCCGATGGATTTGGCCGTCAGTACCCGCGCTGCGAATTGCTTGCATGTTCTCGCTGCGATTCATGGGTCATCAAACTTTGAATTTCTCGCGGAGCCATTTTAAGACAGCGAGTTGTTCATCTTGGCCTGCTCGTCGAACCTGAGAGAGGAGCCAAAGCCCAGTCGGCTTCTCCGTTGTGATGTTCTTTGCGCCCTGGTTGCAGCTCGAACATAGCGTCCGCAGGTTGGAAAGCTCCTCTTTGCCGCCGAGACTCTTGTCTACGATGTGCCCGATGTGAAGACGAGCCTTGCGTCCGGTTTCCGGATCAGTTTCGCTGGGCGTCAAGCCGCACATCTGGCAGGTGAAGCCGTTGCGATCTAGAACTTCTGCGCGGAGTTTCGCAGACATGTTCCGCGAAAAACTGATGTTCGGTTTCTTGGGCGGTAGCTCTTTCAGTAGGTATTGGCCAGGCTTCAAACCTGCGTTATCGTTATGGGTGAGAATCGGCCAGCCTTCATCTTCGCGCAGTTCCCGCACGCGACGCGCCCATTCGCTGATATCCGAACCCGCTGCATCACGTATTT
>JAJYGR010000220.1 GCA_021790655.1 Acidobacteriota bacterium
CAACTCGCGGAAGTCTTTTGCCGTGGGCTTTTTGCGTAACAATCGGTTGTCTTACTGGAAGCATGGCTTTAGCGGTAACCATTACAAGAGAGCGAAACACTCACGTGTATCCCCACCGATAGCCTCAGCGAATTGCCGACGTGAATGAGAGAAACTCGTCGGGTCTGCAACGACTGCTTACCATGCGACCGCGTTCACTTTGGCGTAGAGTTCTTCGCCTTCGGCTTGACGGAGGTAGCGCATTGTCGATTCGAGGTCGGCGTGGCCAACCAGACTTTGCACGGTCTTAATGTCAACTGAATTGCGAAGCAGCGTGGTCATGTAGGTGCGGCGAAAGCGGTGAAGCGTGTACTCTCGGCAATCCCGGCTCTTGCTACGGCACCCCTCGCACCGTCCGCAGTTCAAGCCAGCCTTTCTGGCAAGCACCTTGAGTCCCTTGAGAAGTTTCGTGTTTGGTTGACGCTTGCTAGTCCCAAGGATGAGAATCTCCCCAGGATTGGCTTCGCGACGCGCACGAATAGCATCGAGCACGTCGTTCATGACGGGAATCTCACGCTGCTCTTTGTCCTTCACCCGGAAAGCCCACACCAGATTAACCTTTTTGCCAGACAGTTCCGCTCGTCGGCGCAGAATCGCAATTCTTCGCTCGGCCTCTGCCTTCGGGTAGATGTCGGTGAACTTCTTCCCTTGCACCTTCAGAAACTTTCGGTCAAAGTCAATATCGTAGAAGCAAAGGTACGCGATTTCCGACTCACGAAGCCCGCATTTGTAGGCCAGCAGGACCATCAACCGCTTGTACGAGTTCGCAGCTTGAAGGAGTTTCGTAATTTGTTCCCGGCTGTAGATGTTCGGAACCTTCTCTTCGTAGGCAGGAGTGAGGCTTTTGTCGGTCGCTTCGGCTGCTGCTCCGGCGAACTTGAGCCATGACTTCAGCCGCGCATGCTTGTTGGCCACTGTCCGATCTGCGCAGCCATGGTCCCGCAGAGCGTTCTGGAAGGCGTAAACATCATCAGCCCTGATCTCGTCGACGAAGCTCTTCCTGCGCCGAGCCATTAAAGAAATGAACTCATCCGCAACATTGCGCGCCTGCTCGGCTGCTTCCAAGTGGTTGCCGCTCTCGGCCCGGCCGATGTACTCACTTGCGGACTCCCGAAGCCGCTTTCTTTCGGTGGGAGGAATCACTTCGAGACCAGCTTTTTGAGCTACGACGATCGCAGTGGTTCGCTCTTTCATCTGTCGCCGGATGAGCTCTG
The DNA here is from genome assembly GCA_021790655.1 of Acidobacteriota bacterium. Taxonomy (GTDB): domain Bacteria; phylum Acidobacteriota; class Terriglobia; order Terriglobales; family Acidobacteriaceae; genus JAKAAZ01. The sequence goes on from JAJYGR010000220.1 coordinate 1,254, forward strand.
CATCTGTGGCATTTGTCCCAGCAGATTTATACAGGACCTTGCGGCCAAGGTAGTAACGGACTTGGTATTGGAACTGCTCAACCTGGACTGGCTTGCCATCAATCAATGCATAGCCAGACTTAACTCTGCCGTTTCCGCTACGCGCCACCGAAGCCCGCTTCCACGTTCCATCGGCCGCCTTGTATCGCACAATGAGTGTTGCCGTTCGGTCATCCATATCGCCAATTGTATGACCACAGTATGACCATATCAATATACTTTAACAATATATCTTTATTATGAACACTTTACGAGACAGAATGTTCGAATCCCTCCCTCTCCGCCACAAGCATTCCGCAACTACTTTATCCACTGAGATTTAAGCCACAAAACATAGAAAATAAAGCGGTTGAGCGTTTTCAGTAGTATTCAGGTAGTGTCCAAGGTTTTTCGCACTTTCGATCTTCCTTTTTGCGCGGGAAGGTTGTTGGGTTGGGGTTGTTTTGCTTCTGGCCCCATGAGGCGAGAAGCAAAGCGTTCAGGCGATGGCCACGACTTCGTCCAGCGCTTCCAGACCGAGCGGGCACTTTGCATCATCTAAAGCTCACGCTAACTTTCCTCCCGTCATACTGAATCTCCTTATCCGCTTTGTCTGTCACGTCGCCACCAGTTCCATGGCCGCTTGAGACGAGGACGATTCGAAACATCCGCTTGTCAACCATCCCGGGATAGGAACCTTCGCGGGTGCCAACGGTGAGAACTCCAGCACGGTCATCCCAACGCATGGGAATCACGGTATGCTGCCCTTTCTCATAGTCGTATCCGTCGCCTGTATCTTCATAGAGATCGAATGTTCCGTCGGCGCCGCGATAAATGCGGAGTTCTACTGGACCGCCGGGGTTCTGCGCAGCATATTCAATCTCCGGTCCCATGGGAAGAATGGATCCTGCGCGCACATAGAGAGGAATGCGATCCAGCGGAGCATCCGCTTCAACCTCCTGGCCACCCGTGGTTGTGTTTCCGGTCCAGAAGTCGTACCACTTCGGTGATGCGGGAAGATAGACGGTGCGATGCGTAGCGTTGGATCTGAGTACAGGATTGACGAGAAGAGCAGGACCGAACATGAATTCATCACCTATATTCCACGTCTTTTCGTCGGTCCGCCAGTCCATGACCAGGGGGCGCTGGATGGTGTAATCCTGGCTGGTAACCTTCCAGGCAAGCGAGTAGATATAGGGCATGAGCCGATAGCGAAGCTTGTCTAAACGAATCAGCACAGGCTCAACCTTGCCATATGTCCACAACTCGTTGTTCGGTCGATGGCCGTGCGTACGAAAGACAGGACAGAATGTGCCGAACTCAAACCAGCGGGCATAGAGTTCCTGGTAGGCGGGCTGTTCGATGACGCCGGGGAAGGCAGGCCAGTAGCCACCGATGTCGGTCGTCCAATACGGATATCCACTGAGCGCGAAATTGAGTCCGGCGGGTACCTGGTGAGAAAGTGCCCAGTAACTGGTAAAGACATCGCCTGACCACACCGTGGCACCGACGCGCTGCTGGCCGAGAAATGCGGAGCGCGTGAGTAGAAAGACGCGTTTGCTTGCGTTTGTTTTCTTCCAGTGGTCCTGCACACCAAGAGTGTGCAGCAGTGGAAAGACGTTGGTGTACTCCGCTCCGTTGCCGATGGCAAGTTGTTTGTTGCGCAGGATGGCATCGCCCATGTGGGGCCAGTACTCCTCCGGCTCGGCGCTATCGAGCCAGAATGCGTCCCACCCCTGCGCAAACAGTTTCCCGGGCAGACGATCCCAGTAAATATCCCGTGCTTCCGGACTGCTGGGATCGTACACGTGTGCTCCGGGAATCATGAGGTGTTTTGCTTCGAGCGTCTTGTATGTTTCGGACGCGGGATCGAGTAGACCCCAAACGGAGATCATGGCATGAACATTCTCTTTGTGGAGGGTAGCCAGATCGCCGGGAACATCGTGGTAGTTGGCGTTGAACTCGGGATCGCCTTCCTTTTTCCACCAGAACCAGTCCTGCACGATCGCGTCCAGAGGAATATGCTCATCCCGATAACGTTGTGCGATGTTCTTGATCTCATCGAGGGATGTGTAGCGGTCCTTGGATTGGAAGAAACCGTAGGCCCATTTGGGTAGCAGCGGCGTATGCCCGGTCATGGTCCGATACTCGTGGATGATGGTATCCATCTCCGGACCATATAGGAAGTAGTAATCAACAGAATGTCCAGCGATAGCGCAGAAGGCGAGTTCCGTCGGGAAGCGATTGTCGACATAAGTAAGGGCGGCTGTATTCCACATCAGCGCGTAGCCACGGCTTGAGACCAGCAGCGGAATCGCCACGTCGGTGTTGTTCTGGCCTAACTCTACGGTTGAACCTCGGTAGTTGAACATGCCGCTTTGGTGCTGTCCAAGCCCGTAGAACGCCTCGGTTGGGATCGGAGAGAAACGGTCCGTCACGCGGAATGTGTCTTCGCCGTTGACCTGTACCGGTTCATAGGTGCGCGGAAGGCTGTTTCCTTCGCGTAGCAAGCTTTCTCCGGCAATCGAGCGAAAAGAAAGATTGCCCCGATCGAGTGAAAAGGTCACCTCAAGCTGCTTGGTTCTGAGCGTGTCTGCCTTCGCATCCTGCGTGAACTGAAAGGGAGCACCTGGACACGATTGATCTGCATCAAGCATCCACGGCTTTTTCGAAAGCTCGACCTCTGCGTTGGCCTTGGCAACCACATGAATGACGGAATCAGTGCAAACGACGACGTCGAGCACCTCGGATCCCATCGTGGCGTGAATTCCATGTTCCGATTGTTCTGCGGAAATTGGCGCAAGGCCAGGAAAATTCTGCCCTGGCATTTGCGCTTCTGCAGACTGAGCCGACGAAAACGAAGCCGCTAGAAACAGGATTGCTATTGATGAAAAGATGGAGTGTAGCGAAAAGCGTGTTGCAAGCGGAGCGGTCAAGCGAGCCATAGTCATGAATCCTGTCGTTGCGATGATATTGAATGAAACGATCAGCGGAATGCAGTTGAGTTGATATTCATTTGCATGATCCAAACGTTGATCGATGGAAGCCGAGTCAACCTCATCGAAAATTAGTATGGTCTGTGGTTTTCCGTTATGCCGGGCCATGTGTCGGTCCGAAAGGGAACCGCCGGGAGCCCTGCGCCGTTGTACAACGTTGCTGCGGGATTCGATTGCCAGGCGTAGCGGGCTTCCTGCGGATGGGGAACTTCCGGTGAGGAGACTACAACCGTGTCGCCCTCGATGCGTGCATCGGCCCAGTGCCACTTTTTATCCTGACCGGCGACGCTGAATTCTTCCAGCTTCACGCCCTTCACCACCAGGCCGCCGTCGGTATGGGTGAAGTGGATTCGGATCGCGTCTGGGAGTTTATAGAAAGAAGCGAAGGTAGGCCCCGCGTATACGACGTCTTTCCCGTAGTGATTTGCCAGGGCGCAGAGGGCGAGTCGCTCGCCGACTGGCTGCTTATCCCGCGCGTGGATGCTGTCCGGATCGCCCGTGTCGATGGTCTCGGCCAGGCAGGAGTTCGGAATGGTGGCAGCAGCGATAGCCTGTGATTCGCGCGTTTCAGCCCACTCGTCTCCTGCCACAGGAATAGAGCTGCGAGGCTTGAATGCTGGAAGCCCTACGATGTAGAACGGGAAATTTCCCTGCGCAAAGAGCTTTCGCCAATCGGCTACCATCGCAGGCAGCAGTCTTCTGTATTGGTAGCCGCGAGGGGAGTTTTGCTCGCCCTGATACCAGATGGCACCTGTGATTGCCAGTGGAGCAATCGGCCGGAGCATGCCTTCGTAAAGCACCGTTGGCATGACGGGCCAGTTCTCGTAATCGATAGGCAGTTGCATGGGCGGACGCGCATCCACGCTTACCCTGGCTTTCCATTCCCCCGCGATTGAAATTGTGCTCTTGTCGCCGAGGGTCAGATGGAGTTCCTGAGGCTTACCCAGGAATCCGCCGTGGGGCTGTGTCTTGAACACGCGGATGGCGATCATATTAGGCCCAGGCTTGATCGCGCTGTTCAGGAAGTAGACTCGTGGATTTTCCACCCAGGAGCTGCCACCGACCTCTTTTCCGTTGACATAGACCGTATCCATGCGCTCAATGTATCCGAGGAAGAGCATGGTTCTTCCGGCTGGCAGCGGGTCGGGCAGCACCACAGTTTTGCGGAACCAGACGACAGCAGGCTCAGTGGGCACGCCCAGCTCGGCGAAGCCGCCAGGAACCGTGACTGTCTTCCAGTCTGAATCGTCAAAATCCGGACTTCCCCATTTGTTCTTGAGGCCGATGTCGTATTCGTCGTACCAGTGCATGATGAAGTTGCCGTATTGGGGTGCATTGATAGCAGCAAGTCTCTGGACCTCGGCGAGTGGGACATCGAAGTCATGGAGCGGGCGCAGGGCTTCAGCACTGGTCCAGGCCTCGGCTGGAGTCCCGCCCACGCTGTCGACAACCATTCCTAGCGGAATATGCATCTCCTCCTCCAGCTTGCGGGCAAAGTAGAACCCGACCGCAGAGACCCAGTCTGCTGTATCGGGAGACAATACAGACCACTTGCCGCCGATCATATCTGTGTGCCGGTAGGCAGGATTTCCCACCACGGAAAAGAATCGTATCTCAGGGAAATTGGCAGTTTTTGCGTCCGCGACCCCGGTACGGGCAAAGCGCAGCGGCAGGCCCATGTTTGACTGACCTCCGCAGAGCCACACGTCTCCCACCAGGACATTGTTCAGCTCAATCTTCTGGCTGCCGCGGATCGTCATGGTGTACGGCCCACCGACCGGAGGTGGGTCGATCTCCACTTCCCAGCGGCGATCCTCGCCGGCGACGCCGGAGGCTATCGCGTTGCCGATACGGACCTGAACTTTATCGCCCGGGTTTGACCAGCCCCAGATGGTGTTTTTCTTGCCGCGCTGCAGAACCATATTGTCGCTGAAGAGTGGGCTGATAAATGGCTGCTTTGGGGGAACTTGCGCTTGCGACGGCGGCATGCCTGGAGTGTTCTGGGCCAAAGCGAAACCTGCCAGCGCCAAATACATGCTGGCAGCGGTGACGCCTCTAGGAATGAATCTGAATCGCATAGCACCTATTCCTCTTCATCCCAGGGACTGATCCTGGCGATGCGTGGAATCGTCCTGGCAGTCCTACTCAGGGAGCGCGGTTGTACGGACCACCTGAAATGACCCAGTTACGGTTGGCGCTCCGGTGTTCGGCTGACCTCCGCCGATGGATACGGTATACGCTCCTTTTGCGATGATCGGTTCTCCCGTTTCCGTCACCATACTCAGATCACGATCTTTCAATTCGAAGCTGACTTTCTGCGACTCACCGGGCTTGAGATGAACCCGCCTGAAGGCACGCAGGGCGCGCAGCGGTGCTCCAGGAACACTTGGGAAGCTGAGATAAAGCTCCACAACTTCATCGCCCTCCAACTTCCCGGTATTGGTAACCGTCGCTGTGGCGATCAACGCATCGTTCGCATCGATGATATTTTTCGGGAGGGTTAAGTCGCTGTAGGCGAAGGTGGTGTAGCTCAGTCCATAGCCGAACGGATAGAGCGGCTTGCCGCTGAAGTAGCGGTAGGTCCGGTTAGCCATGCCGTAATCTTCAAAGTTGGGTAACTGGTTCACGCCGGAGTAGAATGTAACCGGCAACCGCCCAGCGGGATTGTTCTTGCCGCTCAGCGTTTCAGCTACTGCCGCTCCGCCTTCTTCGCCGGGATACCAGGCTTCAAGAATGGCGTTGGCATGCTGGTTGATCCAGTTGACAGCGAGCGCGCTACCATTCATGAGGACCACGGCGAGCGGCTTGCCGGTGGCGGCTACTGCTTCAACCATATCTTCCTCCGGCTGGGGAAGATCGATGCTCGTGCGATCACCGCCGAGAAATCCTGGCTCATTCACCGGCATTTCTTCGCCTTCGAGCTGGCTTGTAATGCCGACGACGGCGATGACAACATCCGCGTTTTTCGCAGCAGCGATGGCTTCCGGCGAAGGCGCATTATTCACTCTGGCCCAGAACAATTCCGCGTGCGCCTTGCCATTGTTGCTGCCGTAACTGATGTTGAGGGCGATCTTGTGTCCTTTCTCGAAGTGCACGCGGCCGACGCCCGCCGAGAGTGCTCCGCCGCCACCGAATGCGACCGCGACCTGCTTGCCGTCTGCAGTAAGCCGCGCGAAGCCCTGGGCGCGAACTCCCAGGATGAAGTCGCCGGACTCGGTTGGCGTCAGGAATCCGGACCATTGAACACCGAAGGTTTTTCTGCCGACAATCTCCGGCGGCAGATTACTGTCTGTCAGTTTTACGTTGGTCTCGGTGCGGCTGGTGATGGGTTTTGTGCTTGCTCCAGGGATAGGTCGGCCTCGGGTCATGCCCTCGTTGTAATCGGCCTTCAAGCCAGGCTTGCCGTCGGGCGTAGTAAGAAGACTGTCCGGCACTGGGGTTCCATCGGTGCGCAAGAACTGAGTTCCAGGGACTAACGTGATAGCTGCGTTGGGAAACTCGGCGCGAAGACCTTCGAGAATGGAGACAATATGCGTGGGCTGGCCGGCGTAGTTTCCGAGCAGCGGCCGGGTCTGGTCAGCAAGCGGACCTACGACGGCGATCCTTTTGATTCCCGGCTTCAGGGGAAGCAAACCGTCATTCTTGAGCAGGACCATGGACTCGTTCGCGAGTTTGCGTGCCTGCGCGCGATGTTCGGCACTATCCAGTTCCTTTTCGTCGATCCTGGTATAGGGGACCATATCCGGAGGGTCGAACATGCCGAGCTTGATGCGCGCCGTGAACAGGCGGATCAGTGCGGTGTCCAGGGTGCTTTCAGGCAAATACCCCTGCTGAACGGCATCGATATAGGCTTTATCCACCGGCTCGCCAAATCTTGAGGTGAAGGTGACGCACTCGTTATCCATTCCCCGAATCACGGAGATGGCCACGCCCTGCGCCTGAGTGGGGCGGTAGCGATGATTGGCGGCAATGTCCCTCACCGCGTCGCAATCAGAAACTACATACCCCTGGAAGCCCCACTTGCCGCGCAACTGGTCCTCAAGCAGATATTGATTGGCGCATGCGGGTTGGCCATTGATCGCGTTGTAAGCACACATAATGGAACCAGCCTTGCCTTCGATAATGGCGGCGCGGAAGGCAGGCTCGTAGGTATCGACCTCATCGTGCTTGCTCACGTCCACATCAGCAAAGTGTCGCGTTGGCTCCGGGCCGCTATGCACGTCAAAGTGCTTCGGTGTCGCGATGGCCAGGTAATACTTCGGATTGTCGCCCTGCAATCCCGTCACGTACGCAACGCCCATCCGACTGGTGAGAAACGGGTCTTCGCCGTATGTCTCCTGACCGCGGCCCCATCGCGGATCGCGGAAAATGTTCAGATTTGGAGACCAGAAATCGAGGCCTCCCATGATGCCCTTATGTCCTTCGCGCAGATTCTGCACATGCTTGATACGTCCCTCGATACCAATCTGCGCCGCCATGGTGTGGATGCCAAGCGGATCGAACGTTGCCGCCAACCCGATCGGTTCCGGATATTCGGTGACACCCTCGTTGATGACCCCATGCAGGGCTTCGCTCCACCACTGGTATGCGGGAATGTTGAGCCGGGGCACCGCTGCGGAGTTGTTCTGCATCTCTGAAGCCTTTTCCGCGAGAGTCATTCGGCGCACCAGGTCGGCAGCCCTTTGTTCCGGCGCCAGGTTGGTGTCCAGATACGCAGGAGTCGGTGCAGTCTGGGCGAACGCGGGCTGTATAGCCAAGGTAAGGGAGAGTGATCCTGCTCCAAGGACAATTCCCTGCATCATCCGCATCATGCATTTGTTCATGTTGCACCTCAAATTGAAAAATTGGCTGACGGTCTTTGACCCGATTTCTCTCGAAAATCCAGCCCGCTTGCCGTGTCATACGTTGCAGGCCACTTACTTTGCAATTCGCACTGTCCTGTACAGATTTATCGCGCGGCTACGATTGGCTGGCTCCCCGTCTGGAAGAGTCGCGGCGCAAAGTCCTTCAGATCGCGGCGCCATGTCTGCCACTCGTGAGAAGTGCCGGGAGATTGATAGAAAATATGTTTTACGCCAGCCTCTGTGAAGGCGTCGTGCAGTCTGGTGATGCCGGCCAGCATTTGGGGAGGCTCCGCAGTTCCCACGCCAATCCAGAGCAGGTGCACTTTTTTTGCAAATGCTGTTGGATCGGCGAGCGCCCCGTTGAAGGCCGTCTTGAGATCGGGCTTCTGTCCGCTGCGCATCATCATCATCCCGCCTGCTCCGCTGAAGCCGCCGATGTAGGAGAAAAGATTGAGATGGTCGAAGGTGATCTGGAAGGTCTGCATACCACCCATCGAAAGCCCTGCCATGCCGCGATGATCGCGATCGGCGATGGTCCTGAAATTTGCATCGATGTAGGGGATCAGAACCTGAATCAGGTCGTCCTCGAAGGCCTGGAACATTCCCTGCATGGCTTTCATCATCTCCGGCGGGCCGAAGGGTTTTCCTGTCAGGTCCGGGTCGACTTGGCCGGCGCGCCGCGCATAGCCGTAGGCCATCACGAGAATCATTGGCTTGGCACTTCCGCTCGCTATCAGGTTGTCCAGAATGAAGTTGGCATGGCCCTGCCTGGTCCAGCCTGTCTCATCTTCGCCGGCACCATGCTGCAGGTAGAGGACGGGGTAGCGCATCTTCGTTTGCGTGTCGTAGCCCGGCGGCAGATAGACGACAGCATGGCGCCAGCTCCCGGTGATCTTTGAGAAATACCAGATATCACGCACAGCGCCGTGCGGAACATTCTGCGGCAGGTAGTAGGTTGCTCCTGCTTCGGGTATCTCGATGCCGCTGGCGTCCCTGCCACCGCCGAAGAAAGCATGGCTTCCCGCATCATTGACGTCCACGCCGTCGACAACAAAGTTGTAGTAGTGGAATCCAGGCACGAGAGGTGGCGTCGTGACCGTCCAGTACCCATCAGCGCCTTTAACCATATCCAGCTTCGGGTTACTCCAGAAGTTGAGTTTCACCGCCGTCGCGTTCGGGGCCTTGATACGGAACTGGGCTTTGCCGCTGGCGTCGACGCGAGGGTACTCCGCAGCCCACACATTGGTCGAAGCAGGCACGAATCCATCCTTGGTTTGTGCGTAGCAGCAGCTTGCAAGCAGAAGGATTGCGGCGGCAATTCTCTTCATGAGATTTTCTCCATCCTTGAACCGTTCCGTCTGAATCGCGTTGTGATTCACGGAAATCAAAAAGTAGTTACGACGACAAACCCGGATAGCCGGTGACTTCGCTAGGACATGGTTCGTAGTCCGGTGAATTCTACCCGACCAAGTTTGTCAAAGGATAGTTGTTTTTTTCAACTTGGTACATCGATTTATTCGATGTATCCTCATCCCATGGATACGACACTGGATTCCTGGGAGATTCTCCAGACTGTTGTGCACTTAGGAGGCTTTGCCCCCGCGGCCAGGAAGCTCCATCGATCTCAATCCACGATTAGTTACGCGATTCGACGTTTACAGGAACAGTTGGGGGTTCAGCTATTTGAAATCCACGGACGAAAGGCGCAGCTAACTGAGGCGGGCAGGGCGCTTTTGGCGGATGCGGAACCCCATCTGGCGGGATTTCATGAGCTTGAGCAGCGAGCCCGCGCAATGGCGAGTGGAGGCGCCTGCGATCTCTGCCTTTCTGTTGACAGCATCTTTCCCGACGATCGTCTGTTTGAAGTGCTTGCCGCGTTTTCCCACAGTTTTCCCCACGTCAGGCTGAGGTTGCGACAGGGAACATTTCTCTCTGCCGACGCGGAGTTTTCCCTCCACGACGCGCAAATCTGCGTGACGGGCCTGGCGTCGCGCGAACCGCTAGTCAAGACGATTATCGTGATCGGAATGATTGCAGTAGCGCACCGCGATCATCCTCTTCTCTCGATTCAGCGCAGGCTCTCGCATTCTGACCTGTTGCAGCACCTTCAGGTGATCATCGAAAGCGCTGCATCCGGGAGCCTCAAACAGCAACCACGATTTGCTGCACAGCGCATTCTTGCGGTAAGCACGATCGAATCAGCCATCGCGGCGGTTCGCAGCGGCCTTTGTTTCGGCTGGCTGCCAGGATACCGCGTTCAGCCAGAGTTGAAACGTGGTGATTTTGTCGCACTCCCGCTTCCTGCCGGAAAAATGCGCGATGTCCGCTTGAATCTCGTTTGCAGGGACTTAGACGCGAGTAACACCGCCGTCAGAGCTCTCGCGAACCTATTGGGAATGAGCCGTGAGCCGGAGGTGATCTGAGCGCGCCCAGCTAACGGCAATCAATCGACAAAATCAATGAGAATAAAACCGCCTTTAGGCGTTCAGCTTTCAGCGTCTGTGCTGGATACTGGAAGGATGGTGGAGTACCACAAGAGTTCCCATTCGATTTGGGATGTGAAGTATCACGTGGTGTGGATCACGAAGTACCGTTACAAGGTGCTTCGGGGGCGAGATCGCGGTTCGGAGGCGGGATCTTCTGCGGCAGATATGTGAAGGCCGGGAAGTAGTGATCGTTCAGGGTTCGGTGAGTCCAGACCGTGTACACATGCTGGTGAGTGTGCCGCCGCAGTTGGCCCCGGCGAGGCTGGTGCAGTACATGAAGGGCCGGTCGAGCAGGATTCTGCAAAATGAGTTTCCGCAGTTGAAGAGTCGCCCCTTCGCGTTCTCTGCTCTACAACCAATATAGATTCGGCCCATAAATACTGCGAATTTGTGTATCTTGGCGCATCCAATGGATATGGAACAAGAGGATGCACGCAAGTTGAGTTCGGCAGCGCAGCATGAGCGCAGGCGACAAGTGATCCGTG
>JAJYGR010000180.1 GCA_021790655.1 Acidobacteriota bacterium
ACTCGTGAGAAGCTGGAGTGGCTGCGAGGCTACCTGCGGCTGACTGATGGCATTCCCTCGCGCGACACCTTCGGCCGGATGTTTGGTTTGATCGATGCCGAGCAGTTCGAGGCTGCCTTTCGGACGGGGCGGTCGGTTCTTGAGCGATGTTCCCAAATGGGCGGATGCCTTGATTGGGGGATGGTATTTCAACTACATCTATACCTATCAGAGCGGTCAGCCTTTCAGCGTGGGCTGCCCGGTCGGAACCACCTCGGACTTCGGCTGCAATGCAAACCTGATTCCAGGCGTGAATCCTTATGCCAGCCCACACAATCAAACCCAATGGCTGAACCCGAATGCATTCGCCCAGCCGCCGGCTGCAACCGCCATTGGACAGACCGATTATTCACCGCTGGGCAGCCCGGCGGAACAGGTGCGTGGGCCGGGTTTTTATAACCTGGACTCCTCCGTATTCAAAACCTTTGCAACCGGGAAGGGGACCACTTTGGAAATTCGCGCAGCGACGTTCAATACCTTGAACAATCCGCAATTCGGCAATCCCGGCCAACTGAATTTCACCAACCTGAAGAACTTCAGCGAAATTACAGGGTTGCGCAGCAGCCCCCGATATGGGCAGCTTGCTGCAAAGTTCTTCTTCTGAAACGTAGTGCCGTGCGATTCGGCGATGGAAGGGGCCACACCGGCTTCTTCCATCGTGAGTTCTTAAGTGTTGTCCCTTTCCTCTACTCTACGTACGGGAGAACTATCATGGTAGAAATGGGGTCCGGTTATAGTGGTTTTCGCATATTGCAAAGAACTGTCACACAAACAACGTTTCTATGGGGGCTATGCATCCTGGGAGTAACAGCCTGCGGCGGCAGCAGTGCTTCCAGCACTGCTGCTACACCGCCTAGCTATTCTCAGCAGGCAACCTATGGCGTCCAAACGCTACAACAATGGTACGTCCAAAGCTCGGGCCTATATGCCGCGCCAGCCGGCTGGTGGAATGCCGCCAACGCGATGACCGTGCTCGCAAACTACTCCCGAGTCACCGCCAGCACACAATATCTCCCTGCCATCGCCAACACATTCACTCAAGCCCAGATTGTCCACACAAACTTTATCAACTCGTACGACGATGACGAAGGCTGGTGGGCGCTGGCGTGGATTGACGCCTACGACCTGACAGACAATCCCGCCTATCTCACCATGGCCGAGACCATCTTCGCCGACATCTCCACCGAATGGGACACCACCACATGCGGCGGCGGCGTCTGGTGGAAAAAACCCGCCGACTACAAGAACGCCATCGCCAACGAGCTTTTCCTCGCCGTCGCTGCTTCTCTGGCCAACAGGACCACCGGAACCGCATCGGCGTCCTACCTCGCTTGGGCCCAGAAAGAGTGGGCCTGGTTTAAGGCATCCGGCATGATCAACTCGCAAAATCTTGTCAATGACGGGTTGACCTCGACCAACCCCACCGCGTGCGTCAATAACGGCAGCACGACGTGGACCTATAACCAGGGAGTCATTCTGGGCGGCCTGGTGGAGCTTTACAAAGCCGACCAGGACCCAACCCTGCTGCCGCAGGCGGAATCCATCGCCAACGCCGCCATCGCCAATCTCACCGTCAACGGCATTCTGGTGGACCCATCCGTTTCCGGCGGCGACACGCCCCAGTTCAAGGGCGTGTTCGTCCGCAATCTCATGCTCCTGTACGCAGCCGCGCCCAATCCCCAGTTCAAGACGTTTGTCGATGCCAATGCCAACAGCATCTGGAACAACGATCAAGGATCAAACTATCAGTTCGGCGCTCTGTGGCAGGGGCCGTTCGATTCAGCCGATGCCACGCGTCAAACCTCGGCGCTGGATACGCTTGTCGCCGCCGCCTCGATGCATTAGGAATTATGTAATCACGGTTCGCGTAGGCGAACCTCTCAATCCGCTGACACAAAACACACCGTTGTCGGCTATCAGCAGTCCCACAAATGGCACAACCATGGTGAATATGTGTACGGCTGTCATCTGACTCACTAGGTCAACGACCAGTCCCAGCTACAGACAGGACGAATCACGTATTTTTCATCCATGATGCAGGAAAAGATCGCAATGAAAATTAAACGAAGCGCGCTCGTTCTAATCTGTGCAGCCTGTATTGTTGGGTGCGTCTCGCGGGCACAGTCCAGGCCGTCCGCGTCAATTACCCTGACGGTGAACACAACGTCCCGCTGCTACGCCATCCCGCCTGACTTTAGTGGATTGGGTTTTGAAACTAAAAGTGTGCTGCCGAATGCGTATGGAGTTCGCGGCTATTTTTTCACCCCGACAAACACACAACTCATTACCTTGTTCCGAAACATTGGCGTGAAGGAGATTCGCGTGGGCGGAGGGACAGTGGATGGCTCCGGCTCAACCGAGCATTGTGTCACTCCGATTCCAACGTATAAAGACATTGACAATCTATTTGAGTTTGCCCAGGCAGCGGGCGTAAAGGTGATCTATTCTTTGCGCTTGCTGAACGTAGCTTCCTGCGCGAATCCGGATCTCGCGGAGGAAGATGCGAAGATCACTCGATATATTTGGAGCAAATATCGGGCGAACCTCGACAGTTTTTCCATTGGCAACGAGCCCGACGTGCGCTCCTTTCATAGTTATCCAGGACACATTGTCGATCCGACGATCTATGAGGCGGTTCCCGGAATTGCTGGGTCGGCGTATTCTTCTTACTTTGCCGATTGGAGGCATTTCGCCAATGTCATCCTTAAAGACGTGCCTGAGGCAAAATTCGCCGGGCCAGACACGGCTGTCTCCAGCACCAGCAGCTACACGCCAAATCCATCCAGTGGGGTGTCGTGGACGCAACAATTTTCCGACGATTTGAAGGGTTCTGGAATCCTGGTAGAAGCGTTGCAGCACCATTACGTCTGGGGAGGTCCGGGAAATACCACCGCGCAAGAGGCCATCGATGACATGCTGTCGAGTGCCTGGGACAACGATACTTCAATCGGCAAGCAGCCTGCGTATCGTGGCGGCACGGCGAATTTCCACCCCTATCCTTTTGTGTATGCGCACATTCTGGCTCCTCTGGCTTCCTACCGCGTACCGTACCGGATGACGGAAGCGAACGATTGCCTCCACGGAGTTGTCGGTGCGAGCAACGGTTTTGCCTCAGCACTATGGGCGCTGGACTACATGCATTGGTGGGCTGCCCATGGCATGGCGGGCGTCAATTTCCATAACAACCCATGGATTCCAACCGACACCATTGTTCCCAACCCCAATCCATGCCCGCACACAGGTTGCGGAAATTACACCATCACCCCGAAGGGCTACGGGATGAAGGCATTCGAACTAGGCAGCCATGGCTATGTGGAGCCGGTCGCGATTTCCAATCCGAAGAATATCAATTTGACTGCTTACGCCGTGGGCGACGCGCAGGATCTCTACGTCACCATTATCAACAAGACGCACATCTCGACAAAAGATAGCACCGATGCAATTGTAACCATACGGCCCAGCGGTTTTTCAGCGGCGAGTGTCGCGTCGATGGTGCTCACCGACGGCGAACCTGGCAATGCTGCATTGATGACCGCGACGCTCGGCGGCGCATCGATCGCCAACGATGCACCGTGGCGGGGTAAGTGGACGCCGCTGGGCCGCGTTGCAAACGGCAGAGTTGCGGTGACTGTGCCAAGCACGACCGCTGTGATTGTTAAAATCCATGCTGCCGGAAGAAAAAGGTAATCGCAGCCAAATTTGGCAGGCACGTCACCGGCTACATCAAGATGATCCGCGAACCGCTCATTTAAGCGCTCCGATACGCAAAATGGTTTTTGAAAACATACTGTCCCGAATCAATGAGGAGAAAAATGGACAGACGCACATTCAATAAACCTAAAAACAGCAGTTGCCCAGCAAAAGGGTGCCGGTTTCGAGGCGTTTTCGGGATCGATGGAGGATGATTCGGGCCACAATATAGTTCAGCAGGGTCTTCCATCGGTCCACCGCCGGCAACTGCTCCGCAACTCGTCTCACATGGCTTAGGGCCGCGCGGATATTGGCGATCCGCATCATCAGGGTGGTTCTGGCGGCGTGCATCGGAGTCAGATAAAGCGTGGTCTTCCCGGCATGTTTGGTCGCCTTGCCTACGGCGGCCAGCAAAAGTACCCGGCTGGCGATGGCCTCCATCCTGGCTTCGGGCTTGACCGCCCGGCAGTACCAGCTCCACCCGTTGTAGACCAGCGCGACGGCACGGGCGCTGCTCTGGCAACGTTCGATGGCCTGGGTGGTAAAGCCGCCCCAGCCCCACTGGTTTTTCAACTCGTCGAAACCGTTCTCCGCATCGGCCCGGTCGCGGTATAGCTGCGCCATTGCCTCCAGCGGATAAGGGCTGTTGGTCACCAGCGCCGCATACTCCCACAGTTCCACATCCTGGCCGGGAAGCAACAACTCCATCTGCCCCTCGGCGGCTTTTCTGGTCGGCGCGACATCGGATTTAGCCGCCCGGCGCAGAATCGCCACTCGCCGCGACTTGTCCCATCCAGCTAACTTCAAGGTATCTTCCACGGCGCTCCAGCCCTGATCGCAAGGACCGGGTGTCGTCCAGTCCTGGCGCGCAAACTGACGCAGCAGCAGCAGCTTCTTGACGCTGCTGCTCTGGCGCAGCTTGAACAGATAAGGCTGGCCGCGCTTCCGTTCCTGAGACGGTGTTGGAAATTTCGTCTGTGGTGGTCTGGACCTGCACTCTCGTTCCGGTCACCGTGACCGTGGTCGTCACCGCGCCGGGCTTCAGTGCCACATTCACGGTGTACGTCCCCGCTGGCTCAACATAGATGGCCGTCTCCTTAAAGGAGGTAAATCCGGGGCTCGAGACTGTCACTTCATAATTTCCCGACTCCAGACCCACCTGGGAAAATTGTCCATCGGAGTTGGAGACAGTCTATGTGGCCGTTTTCGTTCCCATGTCGACGATATTGATCTACGCCCCAGGAACCACGGAGCCGGATTGATCCACCACCGTACCGTTGATCGTTCCTGTGTTCATCAATTGCGCATGGCTTAACGGAGCATATAGGAACATTCCAACCAAAAACAGAAAAGCCGTGATGGCTCCCTTGCACAGAACTCTTTTTGCTACGGTATGCGTCGATTGTCTCTGTTTCATCTGAATGAAGCCTCCAAAACGCAATATTCTTTCGCGAAAGATACGTCGGGAAGCAAATATAGGTTCGCATAATACGATTGTCAAGAGATCGGTCTCTTGATTTATCTTTCCATAAGCAGTGTGACACGAAGGTATGCGCAAACCGGCCTGTTGCAAGGATTTACATGCAACTTCCGCCACATGCAAATGCATCCGATGCGCTGTAGATTGACACCAGAGTCTCTTGAATGTATGGTTTTATTTCAGTGATTAGAGACCGGTTCTCATAAAAATTTCCGGCCTTACGGTCTGCAACGCGAATGGAAAGAGACAAGATTATATGAGCACAACGACATCGGTAAATCGACTGGCTAAGGACGCGTTGGAAACCGGCGAAGGGATTCTGCGGCTGGCGCCGACCTGGGTCCCCAGATCGTATCTTGTTCCCGGTCGAAGACTGAAGCTCGATGCGCGTGATCTGTATGCCTACGGAGCGCATCGCGGAGGGATCGATGAACGCTGGATCGCTTCGACGACCCTGGCAATGAACGAAAACCGTACCCCCGATGAGGGCTTGAGCTATGTGGTCTCAGAAGATCAGCGCTTCACGCTGAAGGAGGCCATCGAGTCCGAAGGCCCGCGCATGGTCGGACCGGCAATGTGGGATGCGTATCATCGCTGGCCCGTCTATAGCAAATTTTTTGACAATCTTGGCCCCATTCCACACCATCTTCATCAAAGTGAGGAGCAAGCCAAGTTGGTAGGCCGGGAAGGCAAACCTGAGGGCTACTACTTTCCTCCTCAACTGAACGGCACATCGGGAAATTTCCCGCATACCTATTTCGGGCTGGAGCCTGGCACCAGGAAGGACGACATTCGCCAATGCCTCGCGCGCTGGAACGAGGGCGATAATGGCATCCTTGACTACTCGAAGGCCTATCGGCTCAAGCCTGGAACGGGTTGGTTGGTTCCTACTCGGGTCCTGCATGCACCTGGTTCACTGCTGACTTACGAACCGCAGTGGAGCAGCGATGTACTCTCCATGTTCCAGTCGATGGTCGACGAGCGCCCTGTAAAACGCGAATTATTGGTGCAGGATGTTCCGCTTGAGAAGCACAACGATCTTGACTTTCTGGTCGACCTCGCCGACTGGCCCAGAAACACCGATCCGAATTTCAAGAACAACCACTATATCGAACCTATTCTTGTGAATGACTCTGCGAGTGCGGGCTATTTCGATAAGTGGGTCGTCTATGGAAGGATTGATGGCAAACAGCGTTTTAGCGCGAAGGAACTGACTGTCATGCCCGGAGCGCAATGCACCATCCACGACAATGGAGCGTATGGCCTTATCGTGACGCAAGGCCATGGGACCATCGGGAAGTTAAGCATCGAGAGTCCTGCGCTGATCCGTTTTGGACAGATGACCGAAGACGAAGTGTTTGTGTCTTACGAAGCGGCAACCACTGGCGTGACGTTTGAAAACCATTCGCAAACCGATCCGCTGGTGACGCTTCGCTACTTTGGTCCCGATGTCCACCCTGATATGCCGAATGTCGGCGATCATGCGCGTTCAACGACGATCGACGAATAGAAGCCAGCACCCGTTGTACGAGGCAGCCGTATGCAAGAGCAAAACTTTGAAGTGAAGAACCGTCGGATTCAACAGCGCTTCCGCGAACTGAAGAAGACTTCGCCGGAAAAATTTCGGGATCGTCTCAATCTTTCCTGGAGCAATTGGGGCTTCGGCAGGGAAACCCTTGCAAATTCGGCCAAGAGACTCCAAAAAGCGGAAGTGCCATTCATTGAATTGCACGGCAACCATTATGGGCCCGATCTCGGCTATAAAGCCAGCGAGACCCTGACGATTCTCGCGGACAACGGCTTACGGGTCTCAGGCGTTTGCGGAATGTTTTCCGCGGACAACGACCTCGCGAGCAACCGCGCGGTCTGCCGTCAGTCGGCGGTCGACTATCTGCGACGCGAAATTCCTTTTACAAAAGCAGTTGGCGGTTCCTACATTCTGGTGGTTCCCGGTGCGGTCGGCAGGCCCAAAGCGTATGACGATGTGGAGATGGAACGCTCCGCCGAAACACTTGCCATGTGTGGCGATTGGTTTCTTGAACACGAAATCAAGGCCGCCATCGAGCCGATCCGGGCCGCGGAAACCAGCCTGGTGCACACCGTCACGGATGCCAAGAGCTACATCCGCGAAGTCAACCATCCCGGCGTAGCGCATATCAACGGCGACGTTTATCACATGCAATCGGGGGAAAGCCACATTGGCGAGGCTGTGCTGGACGCTGGCGACAAGCTGGTCAATCTGCATTTTGCCGACAGCAACCGCTGCGCACTCGGCGAAGGGGCCATGGACGTTTGCACCATCATTCGCGCGCTTTATCTGATCGGCCATAACCAGCCCGGTAGGTTTGTGACCTTCGAGCCGCTGGGGCCTGGCGGCGATCCCTACCCGGCCATGTATGGCAAGCCGGACAAGGCCAAGCTCGACGCTCTCGTGTTCACCAGCATTCAATATTTCCGCGAATGCGAAGAATTGGTTCTATCGGAATAAATGCCGTCGTCCCACGCGATTGCCGGATTGTTACACTGATGGTCGTCTTAACGGAGATTCGATCAAAAGATGAAGACCTATTGCGTGGCGCTCGATCTGAAAGACGACCCGGCGCTGATTGCTGAATATAAGAAGCACCACGAGCCAGGACAAGTGTGGCCAGAAGTCGTCGCCAGCATCCACGCCCAGGGAATTCTAAGCGAAGAAATTTATCTTCTCGGAAACCATTTGGTGATGATTCTTCAGACAATGGACGATTTTTCATGGGGAAAAAAGAGCGCAGCGGACCACGAGAATTTGAAAGTGCAGCAATGGGAAGCCCTGATGTGGAAATATCAGCAGCCGCTTCCCCAGGCCCGCCCCGGCGAAAAATGGATTCCGATGGAGAAGATATTCGAGGTCGAATGATGGAGCATGGGGCCAGCAGGAATATAGAAGCACGGTGGAAACTCTCTAAAGTAAATAAAAATCCATGCCCCTATTTCATCTAGTCGCCGGGTCCATGCTATTCGCAGCACCCAGCCGAATGATTTCGCTGTCGCTCCCGGACCTGCTGATTATCATTTTTTACTTTGTCATGGTTCTGGGGATCGGGCTTTATCTCAGGCGGTATGCAAATACATCGAAGGACTTCTTTCTAGCAGGCCGGGAGATGTCGGCATGGGTTGCCGGGCTTAGCTTTCTTTCCGCCAATATGGGCGCGCTGGAATTGATGGGCTGGGCCGCGGCCGCCTATCAATACGGCTTGCTTGCGGCCCACTTCTATTGGATTGCGGCCTTTCCCTCCATGGTCTTCCTCGGCCTGGTGATGATGCCGTTTTATTACATTTCCAAAACCCATTCGGTGCCGGGATATCTGCAACTACGTTACGGAGAATCCACCCGGGCGCTGAGCGGCATTTCGTTTGCGCTCATGACCATCCTGATGTCCGGCATCAACATGTACGCCATGGCCCTGGTCATGAAGGTCGTTCTTGGCTGGAACATTCACTTCAGCATCTGGGTCTCTTCGTTGACCGTGGCCTTCTATGTCTCTCTCGGCGGACTATTTTCGGCGATCTTCAATGAAGTCCTCCAGTTCTTCCTGATCTGGCTGGGCGCGCTAATTATTCCCATCCTTGGGATGCTCGAAGTGGGTGGCTGGTCCGGCCTGGTCACAAAAATTAACGAGCGAATGCATAGCAACGATTACGTGCATCTTTGGAGCACACTCGGGTCCTTTTCGGGCAATCCGATGGGAGTGCACTGGACGGGCATCCTCTTCGGACTTGGCGGTGTGATTGCCTTCGGCTACTGGACCACCGATTTTCTCGTCGTGCAGCGCGCCATGGCTGCCAGGGACCTCCGGTCCGCCAAGATGGCCCCGATCATCGCCTCCTACTTCAAAATGATGATGCCGCTGATCGTCATCCTCCCCGGCCTTTTGGCCCTGGCGGTGCTGCCCTTCAAGCTGGTGCCGGAAACTGCGGTGCAGCCCGGTCAGTACAGCTATAACGAAGTGCTGCCTCTGATGCTGGCGCGGTACTGCGGCCCCGGCCTGCTCGGGCTGGGCGTGACGGCCTTGATTGCGGGATTTATGTCCGGCATGGCAGGAAATGTAAGCGCATTTGCGACTGTCTGGACCTACGACATCTATCAACCCTACATCCGCAAGTTTGAGACGGACGCGCACTATGTTCGTGTTGGGCGATGGTGCACGATTCTGGGCGTCATTTTGAGCATTGCGACCGCTTATTTTGTGACCCAGTTTAAGAGCATCATGGACTACATGCAGGCGCTGGTCAGCTTCTTTATCGCGCCGCTGTTCGGGACGGTAATTTTAGGTATGTTCTGGAAGCGCGCCACGCCCAAGGCGGGATTCTGGGGCCTACTTGCGGGAACTCTTTCCTCCATTGCAATGTATGCGCTAGTAAAGGCCAACCCCGCGTATCTCGCCATCATTGCGCTTTCGCCGAACGCAAAAGACATGGCGGAGAACCTCTATCGCGCGCTCTGGTCCTGGATCATCTGTGTTCTGGTGACGGTGGTCGTCAGCCTGTTCACTACCCGCAAGCCGCCCGATGAACTCAAGGGTCTGGTCTATGGATACACGGAAATACCGGGTGATAGAGGATTGCCACTCTATAAGCGGCCAATATTCTGGGGCGCTGGCGTTGCGGTCTTCTTTGCAGTCTTGCAATGGATTTTCTGGTAAAAGAAATGGCAGAGAGATTGTTGAGGAATTGGAAAATGCCCAGAGAACGACACATGCTGCCGGTATGGTTCTTCATCGGAGTGCTGCTGACCCTCTATGGCGCCATCATTCTGGGCACGGCCATCAGTGAGCTGTCTCATCCGCCTGCTGTCGTACTCGCCAAATATCATGCTAGCTTTTGGGGTGGCATTCTCCTGATAGTGATCGGAGGGTTTTATACGCTCCGATTCTGGCCTAGGAACCGCGTCGGCAAGCCGTAGGCTCGCTTTTTGTATTCTGTGTTGTAATGAAAGGATTCCGAGGAAAGTGACTGGTAACTGGCGTTCCGCGCTCGCATTCCCGATAGCAGCTTGAGGAAAAGCTTTGAACATACGAGAAATCGCCCGCCGTGCACGTGTCTCTCATTCCACCGTCTCCAGGGTGATTAACAACGTCGACACTGTCGATCCCAGGCTGGTTCGTCGCGTGCAGGCCGTGATCCAGGAAGTTGGCTACCGCCCCAATTTTCAGGCCCGGGCGCTAGCGCGTGGCAGGAGCCATACCGTTGGCCTGATCGTATCGGAGTTGAGCGGCGGCAATCCGTTTTTCTCGGAAATCATTCTCTATTTCGAGCGGGCCGCTGTCGAACAAGGCTACGAGGTCCTGGTCAGTTTTGCAGACACTGAGATTCGTCCCGATCACGTCGCTGTATGCGCGGCGCGTATGCAGGAACGGCAAGTGGAGGGTATCGCCGCCCTGACCTTCGGCATGGAGCAGTACCTGGAAGGTTGCCCCATCGATGTGCCGATGGTCTATGCCGGCGCTGATCACACTCTTCAGCATGTTCGAAACATTCGGATCAATTATCTGACCGGCATGCGTGACGCGGTCAAACATCTGGCGGAGTTTGGCCATCAACGCATTGGGTATCTCAGCGGCCAGTTAAGTTGGAGCAGCATGCGCACCCGCTTTGAAGCTTTCCGCAAAGCCCTCAAAAGTGCTGGCGTTCCCTTCGACAAGGAGCTGGTTGCGGAATGCGATCATACCTGGGATGGTGGCGCGCTCGGCATGACAAGTCTGCTGAACCTGCCCAAACCTCCCACCGCAGTCCTATGCTGCAATGACGTTGCCGCCATCGGCGCCCTGAAAACTCTGCATGGAAAAGGTCTTGAGGCTGGAAAAGATATTGCCATAATCGGATTCGACGACCTCACCATATGCCGCTTCACGCAGCCATCGTTAACGACAATCCGATTCTCCCCGAGTGAGATTGCCAGCCTTGCATTCCGTGCACTCCTGGAGGAGATTGAGAATGCTGAGAACAAAACGGAGTATGAGTATAAGACCCGCTTTGTCCTCCGTGAATCTACCTGCGCGCCAAAGCTCTGACCCCGAGAGAGGTACTTGTTGCTACTACCACAGTTGAGATGCGAAGTGCTCCATGCACCAGGAAATTTTGCGTCTCGGACTGGTGCGGGTCGGGCAGACCGTAGCAGTACTGAAGCAGGCTCATTTTGAAGAGCGCCAGCGACGCGCAGGGCTGATTGTTCCGTGATCGTCAATACCTCGCCTGCAACATCTGTTTGATGGTTACCAGTCCAGAAAGAGTTAGACCTTTTCTAGATGGACATTAGGTTGAACATGGATTGCGACGGATTTTGCGCCCAGCGAAGAATGGGTGGCCTTCACAATAATTTGTCCGGAACTGTTTGGGATCGTCTTGATCCAAATTGCACCAACACCCCCGCTATCAGCCAACGCAAACGGATTGTCGCCCACAATGACTCCCGGCCCCGTGAGATCGAAAGTAACTTCTCCACCGGCCAACAGGCGTTCCGCGCCGAATTTGTCCGTGACCTTGAATACCAGTCGGGTTGCATCCGAGCCGTCGCCGATCAGTTCCGCGTGGTCCGCCATCAGCAAAAACTGGTCTTTCCTCCTGTCGGATGAAAATGATTTTGACAGCGTAAGACTGTTGCCGACATAGCCGTCAATCCGCAGTTCAGGATGGTCTACGCCGTCCAATTCAAGGTCGGCGAAGAAAGGTGGATACTTCAGGTGCTGAAAGTTTGCCCGGTCTGGATGGACTGTCGCATGAGGCTTACCGTTTATGAAAATCTCAAGGCGATCGCAGTTGGAAAAAATCGCAGCGTTCTTACCGGGGCCGCGAGGTGACTTCGGGCCAAAATCCCAGTAGAAATC
>JAJYGR010000050.1 GCA_021790655.1 Acidobacteriota bacterium
TAGTATGGAATGCCGAGGTGCTCGGCCACGCGTCGAGCGTCGTACACATCGTCGAGCGAGCAGCAGCGGCCTTCGCTGGTCTCCGGCATCCCCGGCTTGCCTGCGAGCCTGCGCTGGTTCCATAGCTGGAGGGTCAGGCCGACGAGGGTGTACCCTTCGGTCTTGAGCATGGCGGCCACGGTCGAAGAATCGACCCCACCGGACATGGCGACGGCAATGGTTTCAGGCGTAGACATAGGTTTCTGTTAAAAGTTCAAACTAAGTTTTGTCGTCCTTCACGAAGTAAAGAAAACCCGGGTGCCCCAGGTTCGCGTAGCTAACCTGGGAGAATACCAACCGCGGACGCACTCGTCTGGGAATCCCGATGCTTGCGATACGTCGGCGACAGTTCGCGCAGCTTGGCGACGGCCTGCGGCACAATTTCAATCGCGAAATCGACATCCTCGTCGGTCGTCAGCTTCGACAGGCTGAAGCGCAGGCTGGCGCGGGCACGCGCGGTTGGAACGTTCATTGCCGTCAGCACATGCGATGGCTCACTCGCGCCAGAAGCGCACGCAGAGCCGCCGGAGACCGCCAGGCCTTTCAGATCCAGCGAGATGACCAGCGCTTCGCCTTCCAGATGGTCAAACCAGAGGTTGGTGGTGTTGGGAACGCGCGGCGTGTTGATAGAGTGTGCGCCCGCAGCTTCGACTCGGGCCAGAATCTCTCTCTCCATGCGGTCGCGCAGGCCAGCGATTTTTTGTGGCGCACCATCCTCAATGCCCTTCCGGGCGATCTCAGTAGCTTTGCCAAGTGCAACAATGCCCGCCAGGTTTTCCGTTCCGGCGCGGCGTTGGCGTTCATGTGTTCCGCCATAAAAAAGCGGCTCAATTTTCGTGTCCTTGCGTACAAATAAAATTCCGGTCCCCTGGGGTGCGTGCATTTTGTGTCCGGAGGTGGACAGTAGATGGCAACCGATTTTTTCTACGTCGAGCGTCAGCTTACCCGCTGCCTGGACAGCATCGGTATGAAATAGTACGCCAACTTCGGCAGCAATTGCGCCGATTTCTGCCACCGGCTGGATCGCCCCCGTTTCGTTGTTCGCCATCATCACGCTGATGAGGCGCGTATTGGGTCGCAGCGCGCGGTGAATGTCCTCGGGATCGACGACGCCATCCGCGTTCACGGGAACGAATGTGACTTCGCGTCCGCAATGGGCAAGCTGCTCGGCGGCGTGCAGCACGGCATGGTGCTCAATGGTAGTGGTGATGATGTGGTCGCCGGGTTTGGTCGCGCCGAAGAGCGCAAGATTGTCGCTCTCCGTGCCGCCGCTGGTGAAAACAATCTCCGCCGGTCGGCAATGCAGTAGAGCGGCCACGCTCATGCGCGCCTGCTCGACGGCCCCGCGCGCCCGCTGGCCGAAGGAATGCACCGAGCTGGCGTTGCCGAAGCGCTCTATGAAATAAGGCCGCATGGCCTCGAAGACCTCCGGCAGCAGCGGCGTAGTGGCGTTGGCGTCCATGTAGACACGACGCATCATCAAGCATCTCCTACAACTATTGTACGGGTTCGCTTTTAGGCCGCGCTTACGGCAGGAACTGCGCCACCTTTTCCCGCTGCGGTGGCGGTGTCAGCCAACTCACTAAAAACAGGCAAATCAGTGACGCCAACAACGCGGGGAAGATGGCGTCGCGCTGCGCGATGCCTGTCGACAGGTGATGCCGAACGAAATCCGTGTCCCAGAAAACAGTGACAAAGGTGCCCGCCGCGATGCAGGAAACCGCGCCGTGCGAGTTGATGCGCCGCGAATAAAACGCCGCCAGGATCACGGGGGTCAGGGCAGCCGAATAAATGGTATAGGCGTACAGAGCTTTTTCCAGGATGGACTGCGTGTACGCTCCCTGAATCAAGGCCCAGATACCGAGCAGGACCACGACCAGCCGCGACCCCAGCAAAATGCGCTTGTTGCTCGCACCCGGCTGCATGTAGCGAAGAAAAACATCGTTGACCAGATTTGTGGCAGGAGAGAAGAGATAGTTGTTCGCGGTGGAGATCACCTTGGCGAACACTGCGCCCAGTAAAAGCGCCCCCAGCATGGCAGGCAGGCCATGCGTTGCGGTGTAGGCGATGATCTCGCGCGGGCGCTGGCTGACCTCGCCGGTCTGATACAGCGCCGAACCGATCACGGCGATGGCGACGATGATGGTTTCCAGAATCACCGTTCCGATGACCCAGCCGACGACGGCGGTGCGCGCGTCTTTTTCCGATTTCGCGGAGAAGAACTTCTGATACATCGCCTGGTTGCCCAGCATCAGCAGCATGGTGGGCAGGAAGAATTCCATGGCGCGCGCAAAGGAGATCGACCCAAGCAAGTGAAAGTGCGACTCAGGCAGCGCGGCGTGCAGGCCCGCGAGACCGCCTGCATGGTGAAGCAGAATGGGCAGCGAAACAATCAGCGCAACGGTGACAAGAAGGCCGATGGCGACATCCATATAGGCGACCGAGGCCATCCCCGCCAGCGCGGTGAAGACGATGACGAAGGCCGCAATAATATACATCCCCAGTGTGCTGGTGATGGCGTCGGGAAAAATCAGGTGCAGGATGTCTCCGCCGCCTCGCAACTGATAGCTGGCGATGGCCGTGTACGCAAACAGGATGGCGATGACGCCGAGCACGCGCGCAGTCTGGTTATAGCGCGCTTCCAGCAGATCGGGAATCGTGAACTGCGCGAACTTTCTGGCGCGTGGCGCGATGAAGTAGATGAGCAAGAGTCCCGCCCATCCACCGGCAGGCTGCCACAGCGCTGCGAAGCCATTGCGATAGGCATTCTCCGCGCCTGCGAAAAGAGAGCCTGCGCCAATCCACGAGGAGAGCAGCGTGAAAACCAGCACGAACGCTGGCAGGGAACGTCCGGCGAGCAGATAATCGGCCTTCGTCTTGATACCGCGCAATTGTGAAAGAGAAACGATCGACAGCGTCAGAACGACGATGCCGAGAACCACGGCATAGAGCGATGGCATGTATGGGACCCGTGCAAGAGAAGATAGGGAACCATCCAGTGTATAGAAAGTGTGAAGGACCGGCACTTTTCCCACCTAGCGGAGTTCACGCTGAGCGAAGCCGAAGGGCAAAGGATGGCACACTGTCGATTCATTGGGAGAGCAGAGATGCAATGGCAGAAGAAATTTGTGCGCTGGTCCGGTCGGCAACGGCAATGCGCTTGTTACGCGAATGTTCGCCAGAAAGCAAATGGACGGAGGATCGCGGTACGCGGAACGTGTCCGCAAAAAATCGCTGTAGCTCTTCATTCGCGCGGCCATCGACGGGAGGAGCTGTCAGCGCGATCTTCAGCTTGCCATCGAGCACGCCAAGAATTGCGGTTCGTTTCGCGCGCGGCTGCACGCGTATCTCAAAGACAGCGCCATGGCTGCCGTCACGTACAATGACGGTCGGTTCCGCAGTCATACTGCTGGCCTTGCGCCGAAGATCGCGGTGCCAATGCGAATGAGGGTCGCGTCTTCCTCGATGGCGACGGAAAAATCGTGCGACATGCCCATGGAAAGCCCATCGAAGGTGAGTCGGGGATGCTGTTGCGCCAGCGAGTCGCGCAGTTTTCGCAGTTGGCGGAAGTAAGGGCGCGCTTGTTCGAGATCGTCTGAGTAGGGCGGTACAGTCATCAGGCCGCGCAGCTCGAGATGGGCGAGGTTCGGGAGCTTTTCCAGCAGAGCATCCAACTCCACTGTGTCGGGAGTCAGTCCGTGTTTTGATTCTTCCGGGCTGAGTTTGATTTCGATAAAAATTGGCAATTGTTTATTTGCTTCCGCAGCGGCCTTATTCAGGCGATCTGCCAGTCGCAGAGAATCTACGGAATCAACGGAATCGAAGAGTTGCGCGGCCTGCGCCGCCTTGTTCGACTGTAGATGTCCAATGCAATGGATCGCTGCTGGAGCGTGCTGTGCGAAAAAATCCTGGCTTTGCAGCGCAGCTCTTTTTAAGGCATACTCCTGCACACGGTTTTCACCGAACAGACGCACGCCTGCTGCGTACGCCTCGATGATGGCGTCAGATGGATGCGTCTTTGAGACGGCCATCAGATGCACGCTCTCTCGTTGGCGATTTGCACGGTGGCAAGTAGCCGTGATCTGCTCTTCGAGGCGGGCGAGATTGTCGGCAATGGACATACAAGTAGATCTTTGACGGCCTATAGCTCCAATGTCTCTCGCCGCGGCGAGCGAGACGTGAGTGCATCCAAGCAATGTCGGAAACGGTATCCCACCTTAGCTTCGCGAAGGTGGGGCACCCAGGTTGGTCGCGAAGCCAAATTCAGCGCCCGTGCTCTTCCAGAAACTTTTCTACTTCGAGCGCAGCCATGCAGCCGGTTCCGGCGGCGGTGATGGCCTGGCGGTAGCGGCGGTCCTGCACATCGCCACATGCGAAGACGCCGGGCACGCGGGTGTAAACATTATTTTCCGTGCGGATGTAGCCGTCGTCGTCGAGATCGATTTGTCCAGCGAACATCTTTGCATTTGGCACGTGCCCGATGCCGAGAAACATGGCGCTGACCGGCAGCACGGATGTTTCCTGCGTGTGTACATTGCGCAGCTTCAGGCCAGTGACTTCCTTCTGCTCCACGCCCAGCACCTCATCCACAGCAGTGTTGGTCATAAAATGAATTTTCTCGTGCGCAATGGCGCGATCCAGCATAATTTTCGAGGCGCGAAAATGTTCGCGGCGATGGATCAGCGTAACCTTGGTGGCGAAGCGGGTGAGAAAGAGCGCTTCCTCCATCGCTGAATCGCCGCCGCCGATCACGGCGATTTCCTTGCCGGAGAAAAAGAAGCCGTCGCACGTCGCGCAACTGCTGACGCCATGCCCAATGAGAGCGTGCTCGCTGGGCAGTCCCAGCCAGCGCGCCGACGCTCCACTGGCGATGATCAGAGTGCGGGCATGGAGCGCGTCTTTGCCGACGTGCAGGGCAAAGGGACGCTTGGAGAGATCGACGCTGGTCAGATGACCCATGCGAAAATCCGTGCCGAAGCGTGACGCCTGCACTCGCATGTTCTCTATCAATTGCGGGCCTTGGATGCCTTCTGGCCAGCCGGGAAAATTTTCCACCAGCGTGGTGATGGAGAGCTGGCCGCCTGGTTCATGCCCTTCCAGAACGAGTGGTTTCAGGTTGGAGCGGGCCGCGTAGATGGCAGCGGTAAGTCCGGCGCATCCAGTTCCTACAATGATCGTGTCACGAATCTCTTCTGTCATCATGCTGTCTTTAGTGTAGCGGGAGTCTGCTGGAATGGAGTTGCGAAATGCGGGCTTGCGCTCGGGACGTGCTTGTTGGAATTGGCTTGCATCTATATACGATAACTAGATACACACGGAGGGTAGGAGAGCATGGAGAATGACGCTAGTAGGGCCGCTGCGAGGCCACGCGTGGTGATAGTGGGCGCAGGTTTTGCGGGCATGCGTGCTGCCATGCAGTTGGCTGGGAAGGCTGTCGATGTCACGCTGGTCGATCGCCGCAATCACCACACCTTTCAGCCGTTGCTGTATCAGGTGGCACTCGCAGCGCTGTCCCCGGCGGATATTGCGCAGCCCATCCGGGCCATATTCCGTAACCAGCGCAATATAGATGTCCTGATGGACGAGGTGGTTGGGATCAACCTTGAGACGAAGTCAATTCAACTGAAAAGTTCTGCAAGTCTGAGTTATGACTATCTAATTCTGGCGACGGGAGCGACGCATTCTTACTTTGGACATGAAGAATGGGCACCGCTGGCCCCGGGATTGAAGACAATTGAGGATGCCATTGAGATTCGCCGTCGGGTGCTGCTGGCCTTTGAACTTGCGGAGCGGCAAAAGCTGGAACATGGTTCGCATCCGCCATTGAACTTTGTCATCGTGGGCGGCGGCCCGACCGGGGTGGAGCTGGCGGGAGCGATTTCGGACATCTCGCGGCTGTATATGCTGAAGGACTTTCGCCATATCGACCCCGCGAAGGCGCATGTCATTGTGATCGAGGGCGCGCCGCGCCTGCTGTCCACATACCCGGAAGAGCTCTCTCGCAAGGCAGCGGAGGAACTGGCGAAGATCGGCGTCGAGGTGCGCAACCACGCTCACGTTACGGACATTCAGCCGGGTCATGTGATTGCAAATGGAGAAAAGATTGAGTCCGTGGTGACGATCTGGGCGGCTGGGGTGCAGGCTTCGCCGCTGGGGAAGATGTTGGGAGCGGAGACCGACAAACGCGGCGCAATTTACGTCGATGAGCACCTGAACCCTGCTGGCCTTCCAAACATTTTCGTATGCGGCGACCTGGCCCATGCCGTCGAAAACGGCAAGCAGGTTCCCGGCGTGGCGCAGCCCGCCATGCAGATGGGCGAACATGCCGCGCAGGAGATTCTCGCGGACATGGCAGGTAAATCGCGGACGAAATTCCACTATTTCGATAAGGGCGATATGGCGACCATCGGCAGGCGTTCTGCTGTCGCCAACGTTGTGTGGCCGTTCCACGCGCACATGAGCGGCTTTTCAGCATGGCTGGCTTGGCTGGTGGTGCATATTTATTTTTTGATTGGTTTTCGCAACCGCGCGCTGGTGCTGATGCAGTGGATCTGGATGTACTCCGGCATCTCCGGTGGCCCCAGGCTGATTACCGGCAGCCAGAAATTGCCCGGATGGAGCGAGTTGGCAGACAGCCCCGTCTCGGCGAAGAATGGGACGCATCTCGATCCCAATTCTCCCGGAGCGGTAGAGAGCCCGCTGCGGTGAAATTACTTTCCGCTGTTATCGGTGCTGCGAATAAATGCGGCGACCCTATCGTGCAACTGATGCAGGGACGCATCGTTCACGTAAACCATATGGCCGGACTCGTAGAAGGCATACTGGATGTTCCCAGCCAGGCTTTGCTCGATCGGCAGATGATGTTCTTCGTAGACCGCCGCATAAAACGGTGTAGCAAGATCGTAATATCCGGCATTCAACATCACCTTGAGTTGCGGATTGGTCTTCATTGCGTTGGCCAGGTCCGGCATCACGTTGAGACTGGCGCCGTCGGAACCGCCGCCGGGCTGACCACGCTTCATGTCCCAACTATGGCTGCCAAAGATCGCCTCCGACAGATAGCTCTCCCCATTGCCGTATTTGAGCACCTGTCGCGCGTACTGATTGAACAGCGAGATGTAGGCGGAGGAGATGGCAGAACTTTGCGGGTCATACTCCGCTTCCTCGCTGAGGGGATTTATCGTTGGGCCAGAGAAGCGCGAATCCAGGCGGCCAGTGGTCATGTTGTCGTCGGCCTGTAGGTTCTGCTCGAAGTCGCCGCCGCTCACTCGCAGGTTGGCTTTCAGAATATATGCCACAGGCAGGCCGGTATAGTTGTGCAGTTTTTCCGCGATGGCCTGTTTGTCCGTTGCGGGAAGTTGATCGCCCTGCCCGAGTGCGCGGGCGTAGTCGCTCATGGCAAAATTTTCCACTTCCTTCAGAAACGGTTCGAGGGACGACGGCTGCTGCGGCAATTTGTGGTGATAGTAGGCGGTCGCGGCAAAGGTGGGCAGTTCCAGTTGATACGGCATGTCATTGCCTGGATTGCCTTGCGGTCCATCCGGCAGGTCTCCGAAATTCAGCACCTGAGAGAGCAGAATGACGCCGTTGAGGTCGATGCCTTTTCCATTCTCCAGCATGTTCGAGAGCACCGCTGAGCGGGTGGTGCCGTAGCTTTCTCCAAACAGATATTTTGGAGAGTTCCAGCGGTTGTATTTGGTGAGGAACCTTGCGATGAAGCGCGCGAAGGCGTGGCCATCCTGATCGACTCCCCAGAACGCCTTTGCGCTGTCCTTGCCATAGAGTCGCCCGAAGCCGGTGCCGGGCATGTCGATGAAGACCAGATCGCTGATGTCGAGCAGGCTGTAGGCGTTGTTCTCCAGCTTATAGGGCGCGGCGGGTAGGTGCGTATCTCCGGGAGTCGAGACGCGCCTGGGGCCGAACGCTCCCATGTGCAACCAGACCGTGGAGCTGCCAGGACCGCCGTTGTAGAGGAAGGTAATCGGGCGCTGGCCTGCGTCGGTACCCTGCTTGAAGTAAGCCACGTAAAACATTTGCGCGGTGGGCGGCGCTTTGGCGGGATCTTTCGGAAGGGTAGCGGTTCCTGGCAGCGGTCTGCCATCCGGGCCGAGCATGGCATCCTGCTCTGCTGTGGCTCCCACCGTCAAAGTTCCGGCAACGGCGGTGTACGCAATGTGCTGACCTTCGACTTCCACCGTTCCCTGCGTGGTCGAAGCTGGAGTGTGCATCGGCAGAACTGGTTGGTCTGCTGGAGAAGCCGCTGCGGGAGGCTTGGTTGCCGGTTTGTCCTGGCCATAGGCCATGCATCCGGCGAAACATATTGCTGCAACACCTAAAACAGACAGGAAACTACACAGTCGCTTTGCCATTTCAATGACTCCAAGGTTTGTAATTCAGAAAAACTGGAATTGATTAACCGAGAAGGATAGCAGTATTTTTCGACGGGCATCCCCAAAAAACAAGAAGAGGCAGCGGAATGGGCTGCCTCTTCTTGTTTTTTGGGGATGGCATGAAGAAAGCTTACGCGGAAACTGTTTCCGCCGCTGTCACTTTTACCGGAGTCAACCAGTGGAAGCGGTCGGGGCGTTTGCCGGTCGCGATGCCAAAGTATTCGGCAGCAAGTTGCCTGGTGATGGGGCCGGCCTGCCCGTCCTTGATCCGAATGCGGTCGATGGAGCGGATCGGCGTGACTTCCGCAGCGGTGCCGGTGAAAAAGACCTCGTCTGCGATGTAGAGAAGTTCGCGCGGGATGGTCTGCTCCACCACAGGAATGCCCATGTCGCGCGCCAGCGTCAGAATGGAAGAACGCGTGATGCCCGCGAGGACAGAGCTGCCGAGCGATGATGTCAGCAGTTGGCCTTTATGGACGACGAACAGGTTTTCCCCGGAGCCTTCGGAGACGTAGCCATTGACGTCGAGGGCGACGCCTTCATCATAGCCATTGATGGCAGCCTCCATGCGGATGAGCTGCGAATTCATATAATTCGCGCCTGCCTTGGCCAGCGCTGGCAGCGTGTTCGCCGCCATACGATTCCAGGAAGAGATGCACACGTCCGCGCCATGATCGCCAGCGACATATTTGCCCCATGGAAAGTTTCCGATATAGACTTCGACCGGGTTTCCTGTGGGGTCCACGCCCAGCTCGCCATAGCCGCGAAATGCGATGGGACGGATGTAGCAGGGGGCGATGCCGTTCGATTCGACGGTTTCGACGACAGCTTCGTTTAGCCGGTCCAGTGTGTAGTCCAGGTCCATGCGGTAGATTTTGGCGGAGTCCAGCATGCGCTGCATGTGGTCGGACAAACGAAAGATGGCCGCGCCCTGCCCCGTCTGATAACAACGAATGCCTTCAAAAATGGACGAGCCATAATGCAGGACGTGGGACATCACATGCACCTGTGCCTGGTCCCAGCGGATGAGTTTTCCATTGTGCCAGATGTGCTTTGTGGGTTGCAGAGGGGCCATAGTGCAATTTCTCCTTGCTTAGATGATAGACCGGAACGATTTATTATATCGGCGAGAATATAAATTTCGCGAAGAAGGAAATTGGGGTAGTGAGTCAGTTTGAACCATAGGCCCCAAAGCCCATAGACGCTAAGCAGGGAGCAATCCAGCAGAGAGTCCCCGCACCCTTGTGATCGAGAAGGTATTCCCGCACCCGCCAGAGAAGCTGTGGCGCGCGCTCACCGAGAACTACTTTTCAGAGCTTTTTCCCTCAGCGGTGTCGATCAGTCTTTCGGCTTCCCGAAGGCCCGCGTTTCTCAGTTTGAGCAAACCATTCGAATCGTCGACTAATGTTTTGATGCGGGCGACTGCCATCTTCGAGTTGGCTGTCTTATAATCGTGACGGACGACCTGTTTGACCAGTGCGTCGACGTGAACTCTTCCCGGGTAGCTGACATAAAGAATCAGCAACGCTGCTTCCCGGGCGCTCGTCGCTATATCAACATAGACACGCCCGTCAATCTCCTCGGCAAATGGATACTTGCGTCTCATAATGCTTTCAACTGCTGCCTTTGCCTGAGCCAGATCCAGCCCCTTTTGCGAGTATCGAAGCAGTTCACCAAGAATCCACGAACAGTTAGCAACGACTGCAGCAGCATCCATTTCGTTCGCTTCGATTTCGTCGGCATCGTGTCGGCCACCACGATTGCTCGCAACCTCGTAGACAAACCGACAGCTCCGATTGACAGTAAGCCTCAGCGAGTCCCTCAATTTCGTCTTACTCGGAAGTTGATCCATGATTGTGCCTGCCTTGAAGTCCTTTCCGGCAGGGACAACTTCCCCCGCGTGAACCCAGAGAGCTTTAAGAACAGCTTCCACAAACTTGCCGCTCTTCGCAATTGAATCCGACCAATCCCGCTTTTGGTAATCTGCAACTAGCAACTGGAAGTGTCGAAGCAGGGATGTCACATTTTTCGCCGAAAATTGAGCCTTCAGCATTTGGTCAATCGTCATAGGTGGCATTGAGAATGACCTCCCAGTCACGCACGATTACGTAAACACCCTGCTTCGGCGAGTCCACCCATCCGTTGTCTTTGGCCCTCGTTGAGTGCGCCCGATTAAATTTTCCGAGGAGCCCCGTCATGTTGTTCCAATTACGCTCGATGTCAGTGAAGGGCACTGTAGTCTCAGGGTCGTTCTTCGCCAGGTACGCAACCAATAATGCAAACTTTTTAGGGCCGCTCAATGTGCGAGCGTGAGCCTTCATGAATGCGCGCATGGGCGTCGAAAAGTTCGCTTTGGCTGACGAGCTCTTTCGACCGCGTGCGCTACTTGTACCGCTGTGAGTTGGTCGGAAAGAAAGCTGCGGAGTCAGGTCTACGTGTCCCTCAAAGGTTGCACCACTGTCATCAGTCAATACGATATGTACCTTCATCGCAGCTCTCCTATTGCGCGTAAACGTATTTCTTATCCTTCTTAAATCGCCGCAGGTTACGTTGCTTACACTGCGCTTGCATTGGGCCTGAAAGAGCTGTCTGTGGGTAGTGGTGGCCGAGATCGGCCAATCGCTTTTGAATTTCACCAAGTGTTTTTGGCTGCTTGAAGAAGCCTTCGTCTTTAAGCTCATCAACCAAGCCGGGAACAGTTGTTCTCGGCTTCGTGGTCGCCTTGGCTTTTGAGCTTGCTTTTTCTGGTGCCGATTTTGAGCCAGCTTGCCTAATTACCGCTGCTATCTCTTCGGCGGTTCCTTCGAGCTTCACGGTTACGCCTTCAGGGGTGGTTATGTGTGCCTTAGCCATGATGTGAACTCACTTTTCGAGCCTGAGATGTTTACATTATAGCAAATCGTATTGTAGTCAATAATAATAATAGCAATAAATACAGTAGTTTACCGGTCAGTTTGGGGGAATTTTAAAAGTCCGAATACTGTAACCGGAGAGACCGGATAAAGCCGAAACGCATAGGCGTGAAGATCAAGGAACTTAGGGTCTGGCGCGCGGTTTTGAGTTAAGGCCTGTTCACATTATTCGCTGGCTTTAGAACAGAATATCCAGATGCTCTACCGACAAGTTTTTGGGTAGCCCCCGGACTTCAGTCCGGGGGAACGAATCAGGATTTGGAGCGGGCCTTTAGGCCCTGAGGCACACTGCCGATACAGATCCATAGGACGGCTTGCCGAAGGGACTCCGAATCTTGCAACCTCAGCGCCTAAAGGCGCATTCCTGCGACCTCCTCAACCCCGGACTGAAGTCCGGGGTCTACCCAAAGTCAAATTTGACGGGGCGATCCGCGCGTTCGACCGATTCCCAGACTGAAGTCCGGGGTTTACCCAAAGTCAAATTTGACGGGGCGATC
>JAJYGR010000295.1 GCA_021790655.1 Acidobacteriota bacterium
TGTCTTGTGTTGACCACTTCTCAAACTCGTTTACGAGTTCGATTCCGTTGTACCCCGCCGCTGCCACAATCTCCATGCTGCTCTCGATCGATGCCTGCTTTTCAAGCGTCCATAGCATCACAGAGAATTGAAAGCCTGCTGTAGAAGGAACAATGTCGAAGCTGCCTCGCAGAAAAGCATTCCCGGCCGCAATTCCAACCAGCCTTTGACTAAATTCGCGACGATTCATATCACTCCTGTGTTGCCTGCATGTTGTGACAGCCAACCCGCTTCATTTGAAGGCGCGCAATGCACTGTGAGCCATCGAACTGTTTCCCGAAAAGTTTTCACGCAATAAAGAGCACCTCGGCAGGCAATTGAAAACTTTGTAGCTTGACAATAGATAAACTAAATCTATATCTTTTGCATTGCATTTATGTAATCGATTTCAGATTATACGGTTCCATTGACAACGCGGAATGCCATCGTCGAGGCCTATGAGCAAACCAGGACGGATAGAGAAAAGCGTCATCACTGTTTCTTTCACCCTACTTTTGCTGGTTGCGGCGACACTTGCCGCTGCCTACGCACAAACTCAAGGACCCAACGCGGTAGGGTTATACGTTGCTCCCATGCGCGCGCCAGCCGTTCCGCTGGTAACGCACAGTCCTTACTTCAGCATATGGTCGGATTCTGACCGCTTGACGGACGTGAATACACGCCACTGGACTGGGAAAAACCAGCAGCTAACAGGCCTGGTGCGCATCGACGACCAAATATATCGATGGATGGGGCGCGATCTCTCCGGCGTCCCAGCGATGCAGCAGGTGCAGCAGGAATTGACCCCAACGCGTACAATCTATCGGTTTCAATCCGCACAGATCTCTCTTGAAGTTACCTTTCTTCAGCCAACCTTGCCTGACAATTTGAAGGTCCTGTCACGACCCGTCACTTATCTTGTGTGGAAAGTTAAATCTCTCGATGGCCTGGGACACCAGGTTGACCTCTACCTCGATGCGGCAGCGACGGTGTCTGTCGACAATCCTCCAGAGCGCGTGGTCTGGTCTCGTTTTGATCGCAAGACGCTTTCCATGTTGCGAGTCGGCACATTTCGTCAACCTGTGCTGGTACGTTCTGGAGATGATGTCCGCATCAATTATGGTTGGTTTTATCTGGCCGCGCCCAAAAGTGAACCGGGAATTGAACTGCGCGCAGGGAACAAAGACGACCGCCAACAATTTCTTAAAAGTGGCGCTCTGCCTGTTGATGATGACATGGACTCGCCCCGTGCCGCGAACAGCGATCGACCATCGCCGCCGTTGATGATGGCCAAAATCTCTTTAGGTTCCGTGGGAGCCAGTCCGGTGGAACGCCATGTCCTGTTGGCCTACGACGAGATTTTCGAGGTCGAATATCTGGAACGAAAACTGTATCCATTGTGGCGGAAGTACTACCCAAACACCGGCGCGATGCTGGAGGATGCGGAACAATATTACGGAAATCTTACTCGGGAATCAGCCGGCTTCGACCATGCGCTTGAGCAGGACCTGATTCAGGCTGGAGGACCAAAATACGCAGCCATCGCGGTACTTGCGTATCAGCAAACCTGGGCAGCCCACGGGTTGGCGGAAAACATCGACGGCACGCCTTATATGTTTCCTAAAGAGGACTTCAGCAATGGCTCCATCAGCACTGTGGACGTCATCTATCCCACAGCGCCATTTTTTCTTCTGCTGAATCCCGGACTTTTAGAAGCGCAACTGACGCCGGTATTCAAGTATGCACAGCTTGCTCGCTGGAAATTTCCTTTTGCGCCTCATGATCTTGGGAAATATCCACTCGCCAATGGCCAGCTTTATGGCGGTGGAGAAACCACTGAAGTTGATCAGATGCCGGTGGAAGAGTCTGGCAATATGATCTTGCTTTGCGATGCGCTGGCGCATATCGAAGGCAATGCGGACTATGCTGCGAGCTACTGGACTCTATTGACGAAGTGGGCTGAATATCTTGCTGACAAGGGCATGGATCCGGCCAACCAACTAAGCACCGATGACTTTGCCGGACATCTGGCCCACAACGCGAACCTGTCCGTCAAAGCGATTGAAGCATTAGGCGCGTACGCGCAGCTTGCGCAGCAGTTGGGACACGACGAGGAAGCGCGGAAATATGGCGCTATGGCGAAACATATGGCCGCTAAGTGGCAAACCATCGCATCCGAGGGAGATCGTTACAAGCTGGCTTTTGACAGTCCGGGAACCTGGAGCCAGCTATACAACATGGTTTGGGACCAGTTACTTGGTCTCAACCTTTTTCCAGATTCTGTGCGGGCCAAATGTATCGCGTTCTACCTGACGAAGTTGAACGCGTATGGACTTCCACTCGACAATCGAAAAGACTATACCAAGCTGGACTGGAGTATCTGGACTGCGACGATGGCATCGAATCCATCGGACTTTGAGAGTTTTATTGCTCCAATCTATAAATTTCTAAATGAAACTCAAGATCGCGTGCCGATGACGGATTGGTACGGGACAAAGGACGCCAGGCTGGTTGGCTTTCAGGCAAGGTCCGTAGTTGGCGGAGTTTACATTAAGATGCTTTCCAACCCTGCAATTTGGAAGAAATGGGCGGAGAAAAGCGCCGTAGGACCCAACAAGCCCAATTGAGCATGGATAGAATTCTTTTCCTCTGTAATCGGTTGCAGTAGATGAAGAATCTGCTATGGTTATCTCGTAAAGCCCTGGTCCATAAAAAAAGGACGCTATGAATATCAAAGCTGTCGCACAGCGGGCGGGAGTCTCCACCGCCACTGTATCCCGAACGATTAACGGCTCGACGAAAGTCCGTCCAGCGACAGCGGACCTTGTTCGCAGCGCCATCAGCGATTTGAATTTCTATCCAAATACGAATGCGCGAGCTTTAGGATCGGGGCGCAGCAGCCTCTATGGGCTGATTATCTCGGATATTACCAATCCCTTCTTCCCGGAGATTGCCAAGGCATTTGAAGATGTTGCCGTCGAGCATGGCAAGGAAGTGTTGATGGCAAACACAAACTACGATCCGGTCCGCATGGAAACGTGTGTCCGACGCATGTTGGAGCGAAAGGTGGATGGGGTTGCCATTCTGACCTCGGAGATGGACGACAAGCTGGTCAAGGCGTTGAGTGTTCGCAACATTCCAATCGTATTCCTGGACACAGGAAAGCCCGGTAAGGGAATTAGTGTCGTGCGCATCGATTATGCAGTTGGCGTAGAGCATGGCATGGACCACCTGATCCGGCTGGGCCATCGCCGATTTGCGTTTATCAGCGGCCCACTTCAACTAGCTTCCGCGCTAACACGTTTCCGCGCTTTTAATGAAGGACTAGCCCGCAATCATCTCATCACCCATCAAGCGCTTATACAGGAAGGGAACCATCGTGTCGATGGCGGTCACGATGCGATGGCGCGCATTTTAGAATCTGGCGCGCGCCCAACGGCAGTGATGGCCTCGAATGATTTGACCGCGATAGGGGCGATGGGCGCGATCTACGAGCATGGTCTAAAAGTTCCTGATGATGTCTCAGTTTTGGGCTATGACGATATTCAACTGAGTGCATTCACTCAGCCGGCCCTGACTACCATCCGCCTGCCTCGGGAAGAGATCGCCAGGATCGCATTTCACGCGCTTTTTCGATCGAATCCTCAAGGCGCGAACAAGCCTATCGACGGTGAAGAACATCTTGTCCAATCGACCCTGATTGTAAGAAAATCTACCGGCCCTGCTAAAGGCCAGTAGTACGTGATTGGCAGAATCCTGCTTTCAGCCCGGATGAATTGAGATTTCGATGTCTTCCATGGCAGTCCAATTCACGACCTCGCTCTCCACCATCGACTGGCTGATCATGCTGGTCTACTTCGCATTTGTGTTGGGCATCGGATTTGTCCTGAAGCGCCACGTACGCACCAGCAACGATTTTTTTCTGGCTGGCCGTTCCATCCCCGCCTGGATTTGCGGGCTGGCATTTATTTCTGCGAATCTTGGAGCGCAGGAAGTCATCGGCATGGGAGCCTCTGGCGCGAAGTACGGCATCGCGACCAGTCAGTTTTACTGGATCGGCGCCATTCCGGCAATGGTCTTCGTTGGCCTGTTCATGATGCCGTTTTACTATGGCTCCAAAGCGCGTTCTGTGCCGGAGTATTTGAAGCTGCGCTACGACGAAAAGACCCGCGCCTGGAATGCCGGCTCGTTTGCCATCATGACGGTATTTTCCTCCGGCATTTCCATGTACGCCATGGCGCGACTGATCCAGGTGTTGCATATCTTCGATGGACTCTTCATGCACCTGGGCCTGCCGCTCGACTGGATATTTCATTTCTCGGTTCTGCTGTCGGCGGTCATTGTGTTGGGTTACATTTTTCTCGGTGGACTGACCAGCGCCATCTACAACGAAGTTCTACAGTTCTTTTTGATTGTTGCCGGGTTTATACCCCTGGTGTGGATTGGTCTAAAGAACGTTGGCGGCTGGCACGGCATCCAGCGCACTCTGGGCCCGGTGTACACGCATTCGTGGCGCGGCATGGAGCACGCCAGCACCAACCCGCTGGGTACGCAGTGGTATGCGCTGATCTTCGGATTGGGCTTTGTGCTTTCCTTCGGATATTGGTGTACCGACTTTCTCGTCGTGCAACGGGCCATGGCCGCCGAGTCGCAACTGGCAGCGCGTCGTGTGCCGTTGATTGCAGCAATTCCAAAAATGTTTTTCCCGTTTCTCGTAATTCTGCCCGGGCTGATTGCAATCTCTATTCCTACTGTCACCCAGCACATGGTGGCGCAAGTTCAGACCACGCCTGTTCCCGGACAGGCGCGAAGCAATGCTCCCTCGAATACCATCGCTTCCGATGCAACGTCCATACCCATCGGCAAGGGACTGATCCCAGCCAAAATCGACCCCGTAAACGGTCGCGTAATGATGGACAGCAACGGACAACCGCTGCTGGACTACGATCTTGCCACTCCCAACATGCTGCTGCATTTTTTCCCCACTGGAATGCTGGGCCTTGGCCTGACCGCTCTGCTGGCCAGCTTCATGTCGGGCATGGCGGGAAACGTGACGGCCTTCAATACCGTGTGGACCTACGACATTTATCAGTCGTACATTCACAAGACCGGCACAGACCAGCATTATCTTTGGATGGGCCGCATGGCGACCGTCGGCGGCATCGTGCTGTCGATTGGCGCGGCGTATCTCGTCACGTCCTTCAATAACATTCTGGATGCGCTGCAACTGGTCTTCTCCTTTGTGAATGCGCCGCTGCTGGCGACATTTCTGCTGGGCATGTTCTGGAAGCGCACCACTGGCCATGGAGCGTTTTGGGGACTGTTGTCCGGGACCTGCGCGGCGGTAGTGCATATCGGCCTCACATTGCCAGCCGACGCTGCTGGCGTAGGCATTCACGGAGGCTGGATCACCGTGTTGCATGTTTATCCCAGTACCATGGCGCAGAATTTCTGGACCGCGATCTGGGCCTTCGGCATTAGCTTCGTGCTGACCGTCGGTCTGAGCCTGGTGACGAAGCCGCGCAAGGAAGAAGAACTGGTCGGGCTGGTCTATTCGCTGACGCCGAGACCGTCCGAAGGGAACCTGGCGTGGTACAAACGGCCAGCCGCGCTGGGGATTCTGGTGCTGGCGATGCTGGTTCTACTGAATCTGGTGTTCGCCTAACTGTTAGGAAAGGGAAGCGATGGGACTGGATATTCGCATACCGCTTGGCTTGCTGTTTCTCGCCACCGGCGGCCTGATGACCGTGTACGGTCTGTTCACGCAAGGCAGCGCCATCTACGAGAAATCCCTGTCGATCGACATCAACTTGATCTGGGGTTTGGTTCTACTGTTATTTGGTTTGTTGATGCTCTTGCTCGCGAGGACCACAAATCGCAGAAATTCACACTTGGAATCCCCATCCGAACAGAAAAAATAGTTGCATCCTGTTTTCAGGCAAAGGGGTATTTGTACAAAGGGAGTAACGATGTCGAAACGAGTGGCTACGCTGATGTTCCTTGCAATGGCCTGTTCACAAACCTGGGGTTTGCGGTGCGTGGCGGCAACAACCCAAAGCGCGCCGCCCAGTGTGTCGCCAAACCCGCCGTCAAGTTCGGCGGCCACAACCGCAACCTTCACGAATCCTCTGCTACCCAGCGGCCCCGACCCATGGGTGACGTTCCGCGATGGCCAGTACTACTACATGAATTCGACTGGCGACAATCTGACCATCTGGAAGACACGCGACATCACGGACCTGAAAAATGCCGAGAAGAAAGTTGTCTGGATGCCGCCCGCGACTGGCCCATACTCGCATGAGATCTGGGCCCCGGAGCTGCATTTCGTTCAGGGTAAGTGGTACATCTATTTTGCCGCGGATGCCGGCACGAATGACACTCATCGTTTGTGGGTCGTGGAGAATGGTAACGCCGACCCGCTTCTGGGCGAATGGGTCATGAAAGGCCAGCTTAAAGACGCAACAGACAAGTGGGCCATTGATCCCACCGTGTTCCAAAATCAAAGCAAGCTATATGTCGTGTGGAGCGGTTGGTCCGGCGACGAAAACGGCACTCAGAATATCTACATCGCAGAGTTATCCAATCCGTGGACAGTAGGAAGCCAGCGCGTGAAGCTTTCCGCGCCGATATTTCCATGGGAAAAAGTAGGGGATTTCGAGTCGAGTGGAAAAGTGCTTGCCTTGCCGCACGTCGATGTGAATGAAGGCCCGGAGATTTTGAAGCATGAAGGAAAAATCTTTCTGGTGTACTCGGCGAGCGGATGCTGGACCGATTATTACGAACTGGGGATGCTGACGGCATCGGCAAATAGCGACCTGCTGGATGCGGCGTCATGGAAAAAGTCTTCCCGTCCGGTCTTCTGGCAGTCTCCTGACAATTCCGTTTATGGCACCGGACACAATTCATTCTTCCAATCTCCCGACGGCAAACAAGATTGGATTCTCTACCATGCCAACTCCGCACCGAATCAGGGCTGCGGCCATCTGCGTTCACCGCGAGCACAACCGTTCACATGGAACCAAGATGGGACGCCGAACTTTGGCAGACCGTTGCCGACCAACATTCCGATTGCGAAGCCTTCTGGAACGGTTGAATGATATTGGAGGAGTGATTTCATCGCTGCGTTCGCTCCCATGGCATGACAGGCCGGGGATGCAGCAATGTAAAATTTTTGACGTTTCTTCCTATGCTCACGATGCAAAAAATACGTTTTTTCCGCAGACTTTGGCTTCATCATCTGCCGATCTTCGCCGCCAGTGCCGCAGCCGTCTTTCTGCTCTATGTGACGCGTCCTTATAAAGATGTCCTCACCAAATTGAGCTTTTCCACGGCTTATCCAGCGCTGGTTCTCATCGCGATTACGCTGCTGATCGGTCCTTGGAATCTGTTGCGCGGGAAACGAACGCCAATTTCGAGCGACTTGCGCCGCGATATCGGGATATGGGCGGCCATTCTGGGGATCGCGCATACAGCAGTGGGCCAAAATGTGCATCTGCGAGGACGTCCTTGGTTATATTACTTTTACAGCCACAAAGAAGCTGCGGCTCACATCCTGATGCTGCGTCACGATCTTTTCGGGTTCGCGAACTACACCGGACTGATCAGTGCGCTCGTCCTTCTGCTTCTGCTTGCAACTTCGAATGACTACTCCTTGCGCGCGCTGGGAACACCGCGCTGGAAACAACTTCAGCGCTGGAATTATGTCGCGTTCGCTTTGGCGGGTGCCCATGCCCTCGCCTATCAGACCAATGAAAAGCAGAAGATGCCATTTGTAGCGATCGTAGTTGCCAGTATCGTTGTCACACTCATCATGCAGGCCATCGGATTTCGGCTACGCCGCTTCGCGAAGGTCTGAACGAGGGTGGAAGATCAGCTTTTCAATTGAGGAAAAGCTGTAATGCGTAGTTTGGCTGCCGCGTAGGGGACCAATGTTACTGTCTCTTCCGGCTGGTCGCTGGAGACAGGACTGGGCGGTACTGGCTCGGCGACACCGTCTTCGGCGCGCCAGGCAGGCAGTTTGCGGGCCTTTACCTGTAGTTTGACCGGCGCTCCTTTCAGTGTGAAGGGGCCGCTGCTTACAGGGAATTCCAGAACGGAAATGTTGTCAGCGTTTTCTTCCTTTTCTGCGTCCACAGCCAGGGCATAATTCCACGGGGTCGATGGGTATACCTGCCAATCGGCGGTCATTCCACGGTTGCGGAGCTTTACCCAGTCTTCGCCAATCGGATAGGAAAAGACAAGAGGCCCGCGCTCGACGGCTATAGAGTTGTTAAAACCATGGGAGAAACGTGGCGTCAGTGGGAAGGCGATATCAATCACATCGCCAGCATTCCAGGTGCGTTTGATCAGGGCAAAGCTGCTGGCAGTGGCAGATGGTTGAATCTTTCCGTTTACTTTGATTGTTGAAGTATTGGCCCATTCTGGAATGCGGAGACGGACCGGAAACGCCAGCGGCGATGCGGGATTGACGGTGATTCGTATCGATCCACGGAACGGATATTCTGTCTGCTCGACTACATGGACTGCTGTGTCGCCGATTTTCGTGTGGACTTCACAAGGCGCGTAAGCCGCAGCTACTAACCCGTTATCGTTCGACAACATCCATAGGCTGGATGTAAGTTTCGGCCAGCCCTGATGGAAGTTTGCGGTGCAGCATCCGAAGTTCGGCTCCAGACCGTACAGATTCGACTCCGGCCCATCCGTGGTCCACGGCTTA
The DNA here is from genome assembly GCA_021790655.1 of Acidobacteriota bacterium. Taxonomy (GTDB): domain Bacteria; phylum Acidobacteriota; class Terriglobia; order Terriglobales; family Acidobacteriaceae; genus JAKAAZ01. The sequence goes on from JAJYGR010000295.1 coordinate 8,735, forward strand.
TGGTGGAGGCTGCATTCGACCTGATTCGGCTCCTGATTGTATTGGTGCGCCCACATATCGTCCGTGAACGTGCCGGGAAGGGCATTGAAGGCGATGCGCTCCAGACGATCTCCCAACTCCGGCTTGCCGAGAATTGCCAACGATTGTTCCAGCGAAAACATGGCTTCCACGACGGCGCACAACTCGATGCCTTGCGAGGGATTCAACCCTGCAAAGTGCTCGTCTGCGGAAAACATTCCATTGGGCAGACCGTGGTAACTGTAAAGAGCAGCCAGTTGGCGAAAGATCGCGTGACGATCTTCGTCAGAGTTCGATACCACAGACCAGACCGGGGATGCTTTGATGGCTTGCGCATTGTTCACTCCGTGGGTCTGCATGGCGGCGTCGGGATTTGCGCCGTTTATCAGGCCGATGGACTGTCGCGTGGTCCGTTGCGTGTATTTGAAATTGATAAATTCTGCCTGCCAGTCGTAACCCTGCCGGTGAAGAAGGCGAACAAGGTCGAGCAACTTCGGATCGCCAGTGCGGTTATAAAGCCAGATGACCGTCAGCGCTTCATCCTGCCAGCGATACTTTCCCCAGTCCCGCAGTGGGCGGCCAGGCAGCGCGCTGAGTTGATATTCACAATAGCGGGACAGTAATGGAATCACGCGTGGATCGCCAGTCGCTTCCTGATACTGCGTGAGCACCTTGAGCATGACAATGCGCGGCCACCAGTCGTTATTGCTACGCGGGCCGATCATTCCTTCCGCTGTCTGGTTGTTCAGCGTCCAGTCGATGTACTTCTGGGCTTTTTTCTTGAGCCGCTCATCATTCAACTGATAGGCAAGCGGCACAAGGCCGTCGAGGAAGTATGGCCCTCGCTCCCACGATTCGCCGGTCCCTCCCAGCCAACCGCTATTGGGGCCAACATCGGGCCATGTTTCATCGAGATGCCCGCCGAGTCCGTTGGCCTGGATCTGAAGTTGGTCCAGCAACCAGCCTTTGGGACGTATGGAACCCAGAGGTAGCAAATAGAAAGCGTTAGGCGCCAGCGGAGCACGGTTCTTGACAGGCGTCTGAGGAGCGGTTCCACTGTGGTCATCCCCCGCCAGATTTGCAACCGCGCCCAGGACTTTCGCGGATGCTGTAGCCGCCAGGCTGGTTGCGCCCATTAGCTTCAAGAAGCGGCGCCGACTACGCGATAGAAATTCCTGGGAATGCATGATCACTCCAATGCGTTAGACGAGAGCGGTTCCCAAACATGAGAATTATACGTATGCTGTACATCAAAAACGCTGCTTGAAGTAGCTCCTGATTCGTTTAGGGTGGATGGTCTCCTGCCGTAGTTACGGTTTCTTGGTCGTGTTGACCAGCAGCTCCAGTGTGGGAAGGTCATCGGAAATCATCAAGCTGGGAAGCTCGCCGCGCTTCAGAGGCGCCACTGACTCGTTCAAGAAATAAGGCGGGCTTAGGGTGAATGAAGACGGAGAACCAAACTTGCCACTTCCGAGCCCGGGGAAAACACCCAGCAGAGGTTCATTGTTTCCATTGCTGTTCATAGAGTACCCGGCGACGAGGAGATCATCCATGCCGTTGCCATTGAGGTCGCTTAGTGAAAATGGCAATTCAGCACCGTCAGGTAAGGTATTGGTGACGGCCCCGGCCCAATAGAATCCTCCGGTTGATTTTGGAAACAGGATCGCGAAGAGCGCTCTGTTCGTACCGAAGAGACTGACGACCAGGTCTGTCTTCAGGCCGCCATTGAGGTTCGCAGCCACCATGGACGCGGCGTAATAGCCAAAGGTGTAGCTGAGTCGGGGCTCGGCAAGGCTGCCTTTTCCGTTTCCGGCGAAGGTGTAGATCTGCGAATCGGGATTAGTCTCGACTAGCACGGCAAGGTCGAGATTTCCGTCACCATTGAAATCGCCTGTTGCAAGCGTGAAGAAGTTGCCCTGCTGACCAGGCAGGATCACGTATTGGGTAGGAAGGAACGAACCATTGCCTTGATTGAGGAAGATCACGAGGGTCTCTTGAGCGTCGGTTTCAGCAAGGTTAGGAGTAACCAAAACAGCGACATCCGGTTTGCCGTCGTTGTTGAAATCGCCTACGATGCCTTGCGCATACCCCTCCGGCAACGCACTGGTATAACCAGCGGTGAAGTGGCCGTTGCCATCGCTGAGAAACACAGTGAAGGCGCCGGAGCTGGCATGCGCAGAGCAGCCGTTTGTCGGCACACATTCACCATGGAGGGTGATGATGTCGTCTTTGCCGTCTCCGTTTGCATCAGCCACCAGATAAGCATCAATAAATGCAGGCTCATTGGTGAAGTTAACGATGGAGAAGCCGCCCGTCCCATCTCCTAGCAAGACCTTGTAATACTGATAGTTGTTGCCGGTGGATTGGTCGTAAATGTGGACCAGGTAATCAGTGTTGCCATCGCCGTTGAAGTCCCCGGCAACGGGGTTGTTCGCTATTTGGCCGTTGAAGGCGCCAACAGAGATTGGTTTGGGTGGGGCAAAGGTGATGGTTTGCGCATGGAGGGCTGCGGGAACTACAGCCGCGACGAGGACGAGGGGAAGTGAAAACCAGGAAAGCTGTTTCATGGGAACTACCTTTCGGAGTTTCCATTTGGGGGGTGGCAACTCGCGCGGTGAATACAACGGTTTTCGAGAAAAAGCCTGGATCGAGGACCGACGATTCGCTCGCGCCTCGGTGCGGGCTGCGACGTGATGCGGCAGATTGTGGGATGCGGTGGGAGCATCTCCCGGTTGTGTGGATCAAGAAGGCGCGTCTTCAGCTCAACCAAAAGGATTGCAGCCTTGCTAGTTTTGCCTCTTGCCGCGTGTCTGGCTTCGCGACTTTTCCCTGAGCGCAGCGTATTTTATACATAGAGGGTTTTAATTCCAGAGTGAAGCGCGAATCAAAAGTCGAATGTGTTTTCTCCGATACGGCGGGGATTGCGCGCACGCGGGAACAGGGATACCTTTTGCTGGGGCTGCTATTTTTGACAGCGCTTTTATTCATTGCGCTGGCGATTGCCGCCCCCAAAGTTGCCCGGCAAATCCAACGAGAAAAAGAAGTGGAGACCG
>JAJYGR010000092.1 GCA_021790655.1 Acidobacteriota bacterium
GAGTACTCTCCGAATTTCTCATTGGTTTTGTCTGGCTGCACTTTGCGCTGCTATTGGCGCACAGGCGCAGCAAACGCCCCCTGCGGACTTCCGCAGCATCGACCGCATTATGTCTCATGCGCTCGACGAGCATCTAGTGCCGGGAGCTGTGATTGTGATTGGCCATGACGGGAAGATTGTCTTTCATAAGGCCTACGGCGAGCGTTCGCTGGAGCCGACGCGAGCGCCGATGACGGAGAACACTGTGTTCGATATGGCGTCCATGACGAAGGTCCTCGCAACCTCGACGGCTGCGATGGAACTATATCAGCAGGGACGCTTTCGCCTGAACGATCCCGTCGCGAAATATCTGCCGGAGTTTGCCGCGAATGGAAAAGGAGACATTACCATCCGCCAAGTGATGACGCACTATTCTGGCCTTCCGCCCGATGTGGACTTGACGCAGACCTGGTCCGGCAAACAGAAGGGATTCGATCTGGCATTTTCCGTTGCGCCAGACCGTCCGCCAGGGACAGCGTTCCGCTACAGCGACATCAACTTTATCGTCATGGGAGCTTTGATTGAGAAGCTCTCCGGCATGACTCTCGATGCATACACGGCAAAAAATATTTTTGCTCCCCTTGGGATGGACCATACGCGTTTTCTTCCGCCAGACTCCTGGCGCAACAACATCGCCCCGACGCAATATGATGAGCATCATCACATGCTATTGGGAGTCGTGCATGATCCGACAGCCAGACGCATGGGCGGAGTTGCGGGACACGCTGGACTATTCAGCACGGCGAATGACGTCGCGATCTACGCGCAAAATCTTCTGGACCGGCTGCAAGGGATGCCCAGCAAATTTCCCGTCAATCGGCTTACTCTCGAAAAGATGACGACGCCCCAGCAGCCAGCGACCGGCATTGCTCTACGTGGATTGGGATGGGACATTGAGAGTCCATTTTCGGGCAATCGTGGAGAACTTTTTCCAGTCGGCGGCTTCGGACATACCGGCTTCACCGGTACCGATATCTGGATCGATCCGTGGAGCGATAGCTATGTCATTTTTCTCAGTAACCGCGTACATCCGAATGGTGGCGCCAGCACCGTTGCGCTGGAAGGAAAAATTGCTGACGCGGCTGCGGAGGCGCTGCACATTCAGGTTTCCGACACGGGCAAGAAAATTTCACGCCTGACGGGTTACAACGAGTCCCTGACAGGAATGCGACGCTGGCCCAGCAGAAATGGCAAGGTCGAAAATGGAATTGATGTTTTGGAAGGTGAAAACTTCGCTACCCTCGCCGCATTGGCGAACAAGCACGGCGGCAAGCTGCGCGTAGGTCTACTCACCAATCAAACAGGGTTCGACCAGGAGGGACGGCGCACTATCGATGTGCTGGCAAAGGAAGCCTCTGCGCGCGTGCCGGGCGTGACCCTGACGACAATCTTTAGCCCTGAACACGGCATCCACGGCGCGCTGGATACAACGGACATTTCCAGCAGCACAGACAGCGCTACCGGTCTGCCTGTCGTCAGCCTGTACGGCGCGACGGATGCGCAGCGTAGGCCGACTGCCGCGCAAATGCAAAAGCTGGATGCTGTCGTGATCGACCTGCAGGACGCGGGAGTGCGCTTCTACACTTATGAAACGTTAACCGGATATTTCTTGCAGGCCGCCGCGCACTCTGGTACGGACATTGTCGTTCTGGATCGTCCTGATCCGTTGAACGGCTCCTTCGTGCAGGGGCCTGTCTCCGATGCGGACCATGCAAGCTATACCAACTTCATGCCGCTTCCTGTGCGTCATGGCATGACGCTGGGTGAGCTGGCCCGCTATTTCAACGGAGAAGACCGCATCGGCGCATCGCTGACGGTCGTTTCGGTGAAGGGATGGCAGCGCGGGGACTGGTACGATTCCACTGCTTTGCTGTGGATCAATCCTTCGCCCAACCTGCGCAATATGGACGAGGCGACGTTGTATCCGGGCGTTGGCATGATTGAGACGTCGAACATTTCCGTTGGGCGAGGGACCGACACTCCCTTTCAATGGATCGGCGCGCCGTGGATCGATGCAACACAACTTGCCGCTGCGCTGAATCATCGCTTCATTCCCGGGATACGTTTCGTGCCGACGCAATTCACTCCGATGGCCCCCTATCCTTACAAAGGACAGGTGTGCGAGGGCGTCCAGTTTGTCATCACAAATCGCAATGTGTTGGATGCGCCAGAGTTGGGACTGGAACTGGCCTCCATGATGCAAAAATTGTATCCTTCACAATTTCATCTAGACGCCATCCACTCCCTGGTCGCGAATCGCGCAACGATGGATGCACTCGACAAAAAAGAGGATCCGCAGAGCATTGCCGAAGCCTGGCGAGAGGGAATTGCTCAGTTTAAGCAAAGGCGCAAGGCGTATCTGCTGTATGGAAAGCCGTAGAGACATGCTGCGATTGCTACTTGGCTTTGGACGATCCCGGCTGGGCCGACGGCGCGGGTTCGTCGATGCGCAGGATCTGGTCCGCTCGTACATTCATGAGTTTTTGTACAATGCCGCTCGGCCAGTCGATTTCAATTTGTTGCGCGACAGCATCCGTGTCCAGTCCGAAGGGAACTCGCTTATCGCTCGAAGACAAATAACTCCCCCCCGTTGTACACGTCGCGTATTGCGTTCCATGGCTTGTCGTCAGTTTTACGATTGCCCCAATGCCGTCGCGATTGCTGGTGTGTCCAACCAGATTTAACAAAAGCCAATGATTGCGAGTGGGCGTGTTGTTGATTTCAACATATCCCGGACCGTCATTTGTACTGATGACGAAATCCGGTCTTCCGTCGTTATTGATGTCGCCGATCGCCAGTCCGCGCCCTGCGATTGGAGTGTGAAAAATGGCGCCAGAGACCGAACTCACATTGGTGAACGTACCATTATGGTCATTGTGGGCCAGCAAAGGAGGCTCTCGATAATGGGCTTGCGGTTGTGTCAGGCGTATGTTGTCCAGGACATGCCCTTGCGCAACCAGCAGATCGCGATAACCGTCATTGTCGTAGTCCAGAAAGTGCGCTCCCATACCAGAATGCAGCAGTGTCATTCCTCCTAAGCGGGAAGCATAGCTGGAATAGGTGAAGGAGCCATCGCCATTGTTGGAATAAAGCGCATATTTCTGATTTGCAAGATTGGTGATGATGAGGTCCGGACGGCCATCGTTGTTGTAGTCCTCAAAGTCCACGCCCATACCCGCATAAGTGCGTCCGTCGCCGTCCACTGCCACAGCGGCATACAATCCAGTTTCTTCAAACGTTCCGTTTCCTTTATTTCGATAGAGAAATTGCAGCATGGAATCGTTGGCGACGAAAATGTCCATCTTGCCGTCGCCATCGTAGTCTGCCATCGCAAGGCCGAGCGCTTTTCCAGGTTTGTTGAGTCCAATCTTATCGGTCCAATCGCTGAAGTGGCCATTGCCATCGTTGTGATAAGCGATCATCGTGACGGCGCCGAATATGTCTGGATGGCAATAGGCGCGATAACCGGGCTGGCGTTCTCCGCACCAGATGTCCTTGAAGTCCCAATTGAGATACCGGCCTACTACCAGATCGAGCTTTCCATCGTTATCGAGGTCGATCCAGAGCGCGCTGGTGGACCATCCGCTGGCGGCCACGCCCGCCTGCTTGGTAACGTCGGTAAATGTGCCATCTCCATTGTTGTGGTACAGCGTGTTATGGCCATATCCCGTGACATAAATGTCTTCATGGCCATCGTTGTCGTAGTCTCCAACCGCCACGCCCATGTCGTAGCCGGAGCCCTGAAGCCCGGCCTTCTCCGTCACATCTTCAAAGGTGCCATCTTTCTTTTGGTGGTACATGCGGTTCCAATACTCAGGCCCAGTCTTTTCAGGGATGCTGCCTAAAGGCTGCGGATCGTGAATGGGCGCGCCATTGACGAAGAAAATATCTAAACGCCCGTCATTGTCGTAGTCGAGCAGTCCCACCCCGGAACCCATCGTTTCCAATAAATACTTCATCGACGTGTGCGAGGCCTTATGGCGAAAGTGGATTCCACTCTTCTCGGTGATGTCCGTAAAATTTCCTGGGACAGCAGCGACGCTTGGGACCTTGGCAGAGTCAACATGGTTTGCGCTAGTTTGCGCCGACGTTACAAAAGGAAGGAGGATGAAAAGGAAGACCAACGGCAAGCACGCGTTACGCCAAACAGCGATTGGCCGTGGCGCATACGGAAATCCAATCGATATACATGCCGCTTCGCTTGCGCTCGTATTTTTATGGGGTGCCAAGGGGAAAGTGTACATACTCGAAGGCCCCTACTCAATTAAAAAATTTTGCTAGGTGTGTCGGGCATAGATTCGTGACGGAGCCTATAGCGTGGGCAGCAGGTTCTGTTTTATGTTCGAGCCATGGGCCAGAACTTTTTTCCAGACACGGTCAACCAGACGCTGCTGTTTCCCCCCTCGCTGCACGATTGGCTTCCCGAGGGCCACCTGCCCGCTTTCTTTTGGATGTGGTAACGGCGCTGGATCTGAGCGCCATCTACAAGTCCTATCAGGAGAAGGATGGCCGCGGCAGGCAGCCTACGCGCCGGAGATGATGGTCCGTCTGCTCCTGTACGGCTACGCGAGGGGCGTCTACAGTTCGCGCAAGATTCACACGCGCACTTTCGAGGACCTGGCCTTTCGTTATTTTTCCGCCTACCAGCACCCCGACCACGCCATGATTGCCGAGTTCCGCAAACGTCATCTGGATGCGCTTTCGGGCCTGTTCACGCAGGCTCTGCTGCTATGTTCGGAAGCTGGCCTGGTGAAACTGGGCCATATGTCCATCGACGGAACGAAGATCAAGGCGAACGCCAGCAAGCAGTCGCCGCGGCGACCGATGAGCTATAAGCGCATGAACGAGACCGAGGCTCGCCTGAAGCAGGAGATCGATGCGCTGCTGGCCGCCGGCGAAAAGACCGATGCCGAAGAGGATGCGCAGTATGGCAGGGATCGGCATGGCGACGAACTGCCTGCCGAGTTACAGCGGCGAGAGAGCCGATTGCGGAAGATCCAAGAGGACAAGGTAGCTTCGGCAGAAAAAGATCACAAGCAGGTAAATTTGTCGAAACAAGCCGCAATCGCCTAGCGGCGATGCGGTCAAACCAAAAAGGTTTTCTCCGACAGAATTCTCCGCGCCAGTTTTACCCGAAAAAAATAATTGACAACCGTACATCGGTCGGGACATATTTTCTTATGAATGTAATCGGTATCAAAATTGGGGTTGAAATCATTCAAAACAACTCAGCCAGTCAGGACGACTTTACGGTAATTATTTTCTTTACAGATTTGACGGAAAACGTTATCTTGAGATTCTAGCTGAGATTGGGTAATGCTAAAGACCAAGCGGTAGCGCATTGAATTTGTATTTTAGGGGCGGTCAGATGAAACTGAAAAATATAATCGCATGGGTTTTTTTATTGGCGGCGACAGCCGTCTACGTGGCGCCGAAACTACAGGCGCAGAGCGCAAACTTTGGCGGCATCGCAGGAACGGTGACCGATACTACGGGCGCAATTGTTCCCGGCGCTAAAATTGTCGCTAAAAATGTGGCTTCCGGAACGACTCTCGATACGACGACGTCCTCGGCCGGCACCTATAAATTCCCAAGCGTGCCTATCGGCACCTATAACGTTACGGTGTCTGCCCCTGGATTCAAGGAAACTGTGCGCACCGGCCTCATCGTCCAGGTAGCCTCCCTGGCCCCGCTGAATGTTTCGCTTGAGGTGGGCGGCGTGAGTCAAACTGTAACTGTCGATGCCAATGCTCAGGCTCTTGAAACTGAGACATCTGATATCGGGACTGTAGTCACGCAGAAGCAAGTTATCGATCTGCCATTAGGTTTGGGTGGAGTCGGCGCGACCCGCTCCCCAGAGGCTTTTGTGTTCCTCGCCCCCGGCACCGTCGGGCCAGGCACCAATAACGGATCGGGCGGTGTATTTGAGTCCAAACTGAGCGGCGGACAAAATTATGGAACTGACGTATTGTTGGACGGCGCGAGCATCTTTCGCTCGGAGAACGGCTCGTCCTTCGACGAGACTGCGCCATCTGTGGATGCCATCAGCCAGTTCAAGGTCATTACTTCCACCATGCCCGCACAATATGGGCGCACCACCGGCGGCATTGAAACGTTTGCCACCAGCAGTGGAACCAACGCATATCACGGTGTGGCGTATGAGATTTTTCAAAACAATGACATGAACGGAAATACGTGGTTTAACAATTACAACATTTCGCAAGACCCCACCAATCCCGCCGTGCGGGCAGCAAATGCAACACCACTGGACAAGAAAAACGACTTTGGTCTGACCATGGGCGGCCCTTTCAGAATTCCAAAGGTCTACAACGGAACCAACAAGACCTTCTTCTTCTTCTCCTGGGAGCAATTCAGGCAGAACATTGCCGGAACTGTTACCAGCACCGTGCCGACCCTGGCGGAGCGCAAAGGAGATCTTTCGGCATATTTGACCAACACCGTGCTTGGAACCAATCCTTGTGACGGCCAGCCAATCTATCAGGGCGAGGTTTTCGATCCATCCACTACTCAAACCGTGAACGGCGTCACTTGTCGTCTGCCCTTTGCAGGCAATATCATCCCGACGGGTCGGATCAGCCCTATCTCTCAGGCAGCGCTTTCCTATGTACCACTGCCGCAAACTTCCGCTCAGTTCAGCAATTTCACTTATGCGCAACCGTACCCAATCCGGAACACACTTACCTCAGTTCGGGTCGATCAAAACATCGGCATAAAACACAAGGTATTCTTCAGCTACAACAGTCGCGACAATACACGCCTGTCTTGCAATCCGTCATTTCCTGGACCAGCTAATAACGGTTGCCAGTTGCAGAACTTCTTCGAGCATTATTACCGTGCCGGCTGGGATTGGACCTTAACTCCATCCATGCTTAATCATGTGGATCTTGGCTATAATCGCGAAACAAGCGACAACAACTCGCAGGCAGTGACTTATCATAAAGATTGGCCGAACGTGCTTGGTATTGGAAATGTCAACGGGGCCACTTTCCCCCAATTCAACATTGGCGAAGGTATTTCGCAGATAGGCTTCACTGTCAATAACTTTACCTATGACAATGGCTATCGAGCGGATGAAGGCTTGAACTGGGTAAAGGGCAAGCATGACCTTCAGGTTGGCACCGACCTGCGTTATCAGATATTCGAACCTATTTCTTATAACAACGAATCGGGAACGTTCAGCTTCGGTCGCGGACAGACTGCTGCGACGCTCGCTACAGATGCTACCAGCGGCAACGGCCTTGGCAGCTTCCTGCTAGGCACGCTCGCCAATGAAAACCTGACCGACTATGCCACCCAACCTAAATGGCTTTCATCGTATATCGCGTTTTATGCGCAGGACGACTGGAAAGTTTCCTCGACGCTTACTTTGAATCTAGGACTTCGTTGGGATGAGGATGTCCCGCGTTCCGAACATCGTGGAAACACGTCGAACATAAGTGTTACCGCACCGAACCCGGGTGCGGGCAATATACCGGGAGCTCTCGTTTTTGCCGGCAAAGGTCCCGGGCGCAATGGTCATGTGAATGAACGGTGGGCCAACACCTGGCACAAAGACTTTGCGCCTCGCTTAGGCTTCGCATGGTCGCCAAAACTATTTGACAATCAAACTGTAATACGGGGCGGTTACGGCATCTACTACGCGGCATTGCTCTATGCCGACTTTGGGGGAGATATGCAGACTGGATTCCAGGCAAATCCCTCACTGTCCCCCGTCAACGGATTCGACGCCACTTACACTTTGGGTAGCGGGTTCCCATCGTATCCTGCTCCTCCGAGCCTTAACCCTGCGCAGCAAAACTTCCAGACTCCAACCTATATTGCACCTTCCTATGGACGTCCGGCCATGACGCAGAATTGGAGCCTCGAACTGCAACAACAGTTGGCGACGGACCTAATTCTTGACATTGGTTATGTCGGCGTCAGTGCGTCCCACCTGCATTCCCAAATTGATCCGGTCAATCCGCTTGCGCAGTCCTTCTTTAAACTGAGCGGTCTGCTCAATGACAATGTCTATTCTCCGGCAGCAACCGCGGCTGGCATAAAGCCGCCCTACACTGGATTTCAGGGTACTGTCGCGCAAGCCTTGCGTCCCTTCCCGCAATACCTTGGCATCAACACTGATTGCTGTCTGGAGAACCTTGGAGTATCCAACTACAACGCTTTGGAAGTATCGCTGAATCGCCGTTTCCACAGTGGCCTCAACTTATTGGCCTCGTATACGTGGGAAAAGACCATGACAGATGCGGATAGCGAACTTCCGGTATTTGCCACGTTTGCTGGTGGCGGCAGTCCGCAAAATCCCTTCAACTACAATTCCAATGTGAGTATTTCCGACCAGGACATTCCTAGCACGTTTGTGTTGAGTTATCTCTATGACCTGCCGTTCGGCAAAGGCAAGCGATTCTTGAATCAAAATAAGATCGTGGATAAAGTCATAGGCGGCTGGGAATTGGGTGGCGTGCAACGATATGAGTCGGGACAACCACTGGCATTCGGTTGCGCGACAGGTATTCCCGGCGTTAACAACTGCATTTATTACAATCGTGCGGTGGGCCAGCCGTTATTGAGGCCAGGTCAAAGCACCAGCAAATTTTTTGGCTATTCCAACGATATTTTCAACAATGCTGCGTTAAGAGACCCAAATCGAGCGGTCTTGATCAACGCGGGAAACCCGTTCAGATTTGGCGACCTTCCTCGTGTTACCTCGGAAGCTCGTAGCGAGATGTATTCCGACGAAGACTTCAGTTTGAATAAGCGTACGTATATAACTTCCACGAAGGACATATTGTTCCAGGCTTCCGCATTCGATGCCTTCAATCGACATGTGTTCAATCGTCCAGATACGAGTGGACCTAATAGTCCCACGTTCGGTTTTATTAATAACACCATCAATGGGCCGCGAATCATACAGCTCATGCTTCAGTTTGAATATTGACGACCATCTATAAGTCGTTCATGTTTTGATTGCCAAACAGGATTAGCCTGAAACGCCATGCACCTGCCGGAACAATTTCTTGCAAAGATATTGTCCTGGCAGGTGCAGTGTTTTATGTAAGTCAAGTTACCACACTGGGTCAAGGAGGGCTTTGGCTGCTCTCACTATTACGGAGCTGCAATTTAGTACGGTCTTCGAGATTTTGCTTGTCCGCCATCTGTCCAGCCAGGTTTAGTTCCTGTTGGGACTCGGTTTTTTTACCGAGGCGTGCCAGAGTCAATCCATAGTAATAATGTGCAATTTGCAAGTCGGAATCCGAAGCGATGGCTTTCTGCAAATACGTAGCGGCCGTTGGGTATTCTTTCTGGCGATAAGAAACAATGCCTTCCCCTGCAAGCGAGCTGGCATGGCTGGGATTTTGCTTCAGCGCTGCATCGAATGCTGATTTCGCCTTATCCAGTTTGTCTTCCTTCAGATAAGTCTGACCGAGCATCGAATAGGATTCAGTTTGATTCGGTTGAATCTTGATCGAACGCTCGAAGTCCGCTTCAGCTTCCTGTAAATCCATCTGTGTAAAAGAAATTTTCCCCAGGCCATAATATGCGGAGGCATCGTTGGGATTGAGTGCTACATATCGCAGCATGTCCGCTTTGGCCTGGGGCAGGTGCTGCCGCGCAAGCTGTATGCGGGAGCGTGCATACAAGGCCCGCGCGTCGTCAGGCTTGATCTTCAACAATTGATTCACTGCGGCAAGGGCATCGTCGCGCAAGTTCATTTGCAAGGCCAGAACACTGAAATCATAAAGGACGGTTGGATCATCGGGAGCGGAGTGTCGGGCGCGAATGAGAAAGCCGAGCGCCTGCCCCATATTTCCAGCATTGCGCGCAGCGAGGGCCAGTTGCGTTGCATCCTGCACGAGTGCGGTACGAGCACCGGCATTTGTAGGTTCTTCCTCCAGCGCCTGCTCGAATTGATTCAGCGCCGCTTCGGGCCTGCTCGTTTGAACCAATAGAAAGCCAAGATTTACATGGGCAGCGGTCAAGGTGGGGTCGATTGTGAGTGCATCGCGAAATTGCTTTTCCGCGTCCTGTAGGTTCCCTTGCTGAGCGTCCAGCACTCCCATCAACTCGATTGCGCGGGCTTCATGAGGATCGAGAGCGAGGATTTTAGTAAGAAGCTGCTGGGCCTCCGCTCTCCGATGGGTCGAGATTAACGCTGCGGCATGTTGAAGGTCAGCAATTCTAGTAGAAGGGACCGCCTGTGCATATAGGACCGGAGTCAGAAGTATGAAGATCAGCCTAACTGATTCAGCCTTTGCATGGCGTAAAAACCTGGGGGATGCGGATGCACAACTCATAATTTTTTACCTTACTACGCTGCATGCTGCTTAAAAACAACCATCTAAGCATTCAGAGAATGCGCAACCTCGTTGTACCTTCAGCAGCACCTACCTATGTTTACTTTTTAGCAGGTGTTGCTTGGAAGTTCTCCGCTGTATTGGAATGTGTGCCGAGCAAATTACTGGTCGCGTTGAACTGCTCCTTTGCTAGCTCCAATTTATTGTCTCGCTGGTAAGCGCGGCCCAGTAAAAAGTGTAGATTGCTGTTCTTCGGCTCACTATCCAGGGCCATTTTGAATTCGCGTTCAGCCTCTGGCCAGCGCTTCAATTGAAGATAGGCTTTTCCATAGTCTACGTGTAGCTCAGAGTCTTTAGGATTGATTTTGGCAGCCTGATTGAGAAGTTTCAAGGCACGTTGTGGACGGTTCCGATCCAGCATGATGGAGGCAAGATTTATATAGGGCTGGTCAGTGGGCTTCGTGCTGTCCTGACTCCACGCAATGGCTTTAGTGTATGCGTCGATCGCTTTGTCCGGTTGATTCAATGCGTCCAGTGAACGTCCTAAACCGGTTTCCGCTCGAACATTATGTGGATCGCGCTGCAACACATATCTGTATGTTTTTACGGCGGCGGGAAACTGGCTATCGTGAAAATACGCAAGTCCAAGATAATTGACGGCTTCTAGGTCGTTGGGATTTTCCTGGATCGACACACTCAACCAGTGAATTGCATCTTTAAAATCGTTTAAGATCCCGTAATCCAGACCGACAATCTTCAAATCGTCTGAGGTAGGTTTGGTTAGCTTCGCTGCGGCAGTGTAGGTCGCCAGTGAAACCCTGGGTCTATTGAGGCAAAACTGTACGTATGCCAGCAGATAGGTCGCGTCTGAGGAATTGGGATGGAGTTTGAGATATGCACGCAGGTCCGACTCGGCTTCAGCATATCTTTTCAGATGGATGAGAACTTTGCTGTGATATTGCAAGACATCTGAGTCAGATGGAAATTCTTTTTCCATCTCAGTAAATGTCTGGTCCGCCTGCGAATACATCCTTGCGTTGAATTGATCTATCCCTTGCTTCAGAAGCTGAGATCGATTTGTCACAACAGCCATGCTCGTGGTGTTGGTGGTCCCTGGGCCAGGGTTTTGAGCGAAGCAGTTGGAAGAAGCCGCAAGGCAGCAATAGCCAATACTCATCCAGAGTAATAGAAGCAAGATATTGCCAATGGGCTTGCTTACGCCTCTGTTTCCGCAGCTAGGGTTGTTTCGGAGCATTAGTTGTATTTTGATTCGGATCGGACGAGTTATCGGAGGCAGATGGCTGGCCATGTTTTTTCATTAACTCTGAAAGCTTGGCGTTTCTTTGTTCATCTGACTTTTGCTTGAGCGCAGCAAACTGTGCAAGAGCTGCACGCGAATCTGCTGGCCGATTGACAAGGCGATAGACCCGGGAAA
>JAJYGR010000064.1 GCA_021790655.1 Acidobacteriota bacterium
GAGAAAAAGGATTCTCCGATCCGAAGATGGCCATGCTGGATGGCGATCTGTTGTCGCATGAATACACGCATTCCTGGAACGGCAAATATCGCAGACCCGTCGGACTGGCCACGCCGGACTTCAAGACGCCGATGCGCGGCGATCTGCTGTGGGTATATGAAGGCATGACGCAATACTGGGGCGGCGTGCTGGCAGCGCGCAGCGGGCTATGGACTCCACAGCAGTATCGCGATGCGCTGGCGCTGACGGCGGCCAACATGGACAATCGTCCCGGCCGCACCTGGCGCAATGTAGAGGACACGGCAATTGCGGCGCAGATCCTGCGCGGCGGCAGCCCGTGGTGGAGCAACTGGCGGCTCAGTCAGGATTATTACCCGGAAGGCGAACTGATCTGGCTGGATGCCGACACGACCATCCGCACCCTGACGCATAATCAAAAGTCTCTGGACGATTTTGCGGCGTTGTTCCTCGGTGTTGGCGGCAACACTGGGCCGATCACGCTGCCATACAACTTCGACGATCTGGTGACGGGGCTGAACAAAGTTGTCCCCTACGACTGGCGCGGCTTTCTGACGGAACGCATCGAGTCTCATGCGGAAAATGCGCCACTGGGTGGCATCGAACACGGAGGCTACCAGTTGGTCTATACGGACCAGCCATCGGAGTTTGAGAAAGCGGCGCTCAGTCGGCGCGGTGGTGTGGATGCGTGGGAATCGCTCGGCATGCGGGTCGCGAAGACGGGCGCCATTGCCGATGTGAGAATGTATTCGCTGTCGTACAAGGCGGGAATAGGGCCTGGCGAGAAGATCATTGCGGTGAATAATAAAGCCTACACCGATGCGCGCATGAAAGAAGCGATCCAGAGTGCGAAGTCCAGCAAAGCTCCCATTGAGCTGATTGTTTCAAATACAGATGAATTTCAAGTGGTGCACCTGAATTACCACGATGGAGAAAAGTATCCTCATCTGGACCGTGTCAACAACCAGCCAGACCTGTTGGATGACATCATCAAGCCGCTGACGCCAGTCGTACCGCCGCCAGTGCCAGCGGCGGCTACAAGCAAGTCATAGACATTTCTCCAATTAGAATGGACTTGGCAGAACAATCGAGGGAGGGACGATGTCGCGTATCGTTCGCTGTTCGCTGATTCAGGCCGCTAACGTCGTAGCGGCCGAGAGGCCGCTGGAAGAAATCAAGCAGGCCATGATCGACAAGCACGTGGGCATGGTCCGTCAGGCGGCAGCGGCTGGAGCGCAGATTGTCTGCCTGCAGGAAATTTTCTACGGGCCGTATTTCTGTGCGGAACAGTCCACGCGCTGGTATGACTTTACCGAGCCAGTGCCGGATGGCCCGACGACGCAACTGATTCGCAAGCTGGCGAAGGAATTGCATATTGCGATCATCCTGCCCGTGTATGAAGTGGAGACGGAAGGCGTTTACTACAACACTGCGGCGGTCATTCACAACAACGGCAACTATCTGGGCAAGTATCGCAAGACGCACATCCCCCATGTGCAGCCGGGGTTTTGGGAGAAATATTATTTTCGTCCGGGCAACCTGGGCTACCCCGTGTTCGATCTCGGGTTCGCGAAAATTGGCGTATATATTTGCTATGATCGGCATTTTCCCGAAGGCGCGCGCGCCCTGGGACTGAACGGCGCGGAGATTGTTTTCAATCCGTCGGCGACGGTCGCAGGCTTGAGCGAGTATCTATGGAAGCTGGAGCAGCCAGCCCACGCGGCGGCGAATGGATACTTTGTTGGCGCGATCAATCGCATCGGCACCGAGGCGCCATGGAACATCGGCGAGTTTTACGGACAGAGCTATTTCTGCGATCCGCGTGGACAGATCTTCGCTCAGGCCTCGCGTGACAAAGATGAAGTGTTGACGGCGGACCTGGATATGGACAAGATCGCAGAAGTTCGCAAGACGTGGCAGTTTTATCGCGACCGGAGACCTGAATTGTATGGCGATCTGGTCAAGCTGTGATCTCAGAAGACTTTGCGCATTGGGAGAACTGTATCGCGATGATCGCTGCTGGCAGTGCATCGATTTGCAGGGATGATTGCCGATAGTTTGAAGAGGTTTGTAGGTCATGCAGAGCGTATTTCAGCAACATCCGGAAGTTGTCGCGCGATTTCCGGACCTACATCCGCCGCTGACCGCTCAGTCCGCGGTGATTGAGGCGAACCGATGCCTCTACTGCTTCGACGCGCCATGCACGGGGGCGTGTCCTACACACATCGATGTTCCGCGTTTCATCAAGAAAATTGCCAATGAGAATTTGCGTGGCTCGGCGCTGACGATTCTCGACGCGAACATTCTGGGCGCAAGTTGTTCCCACGTTTGTCCGGTGCAGGTTTTGTGCGAAGGCGCGTGCGTGATGCATCACAAGCACGAATCGCCGATCAAAATCGCCTTGCTCCAGCGACACGCGATGGACGCTTTTTATGCAAGCGGAGCGGTGCTACCCAAAACATCCGCAGAAAGACGCAACGGAAAGATTGCCTGTATCGGGGCGGGTCCGGCCTCGCTGGCCTGCGCTGCGGAGCTGCGGCAGCGCGGTTACGACGTCACAGTCTTCGACCGGCATCCATTGCCCGGTGGACTGAATACTTATGGTGTTGCAGAGTATAAGCTGCCAACGGAGGACAGCTTGCGCGAAATCGAACTGGTGGGCTCGCTCGGTGTGGACTTTCAATTTGGGACAGAGATTGCTGGAGAAGCAGCGTTTGCAAAACTTGAAGAAGAATTTGATGCGATCTTTCTAGGGCCCGGACTCGGAGCGATGCACCGGTTGAATATTCCCGGGGGCAATCATCCTGCGGTTGTCGATGCGCTGGCATTCATCGCGGGCTACAAGACGGCGGGAAAGCTTGCGGTCGGCAGACGCGTAGTTGTCGTCGGCGCAGGGAACACGGCCATCGATGCGGCGAACGCGGCGAAACGGCTGGGCGCGGAGGAAGTACAAATTCTCTATCGTCGCGCCGAAACGCACATGCCGGCCTTCGGCTTCGAGTATGAACATGCCAAGCAGGAGGGTGTGCGATTTCTGTGGCAGACGCAGCCGATTGCGATCCATGCTGATACGGACGGTGAGCTTCGCTCCATCGAATGCCTGCGTGTAGAACTGGCGCAAGATGGGACACCGCGCTCGATCACCGGATCGAATTTTCACATCGAATGCGACATGGTGGTTCCGGCGATTGGACAATCTCCGCTGTTCGATTTGCTGGCAGAATGTTACGGGGTGCGTGTGGAGCATGGCCGCGTTGTCGTGGATCGCGTTACCGGCCAAACCTCCAATCCAAAATATTTTGCGGGCGGCGATTGCGTGAACGGCGGGCGCGAAGTGGTGGACGCGGTTGCCGATGGCAAGCGTGCGGCCGTTGGCATTGCGAAAACGCTGGAGGCTGCCCATGCCTGAATTCCCCAATCTTGCAGTAAATTTTGCCGGAGGAATCCGTTCGCCCAATCCATTCTGGCTGGCATCCGCGCCCCCCACCAATTGCGGTGAACAGGTGATGCGCGCCTTCGATGCGGGATGGGGCGGCGCGGTATGGAAGACGATTGGCGAGCCGGTAGTGAATGTGTCCTCGCGCTACTCCTCGATCGACTGGAATGGCCAGCGCATGATGGGGCTGAATAATATTGAGTTGATCTCCGATCGACCGGTGGAAGTGAACCTGCGCGAAATCTACGAAGTGAAAAAGCGTTACCCAAACCATGCAGTCATCGCTTCGTTGATGGTGGAATCGAAACGTGAAGCGTGGCACGATATCGTCGCGCGCTCTGAGGATGCTGGCGCAGACGGGTTGGAGCTGAACTTCGGCTGTCCGCATGGCATGAGCGAACGCGGCATGGGCAGCGCTGTCGGTCAGGTGCCGCAGTACACGGAGATGATTACCGGCTGGGTGAAAGAGAAAGCGCGCACGCCCGTGCTGGTCAAGTTGACGCCGAACATCACGGACATTCGCACCGTAGCGCGCGCGGCCAAGCGGGGCGGGGCCGACGGGCTTTCCGCGATCAACACCATCAATTCCATTACCGGCATTGATCTCGATACGCTGGCGCCGCGTCCAAATGTGGATGGCTTTTCTTCCCACGGTGGATACTGCGGCCCCGCTGTGAAACCAATCGCATTGAACATGGTGCAGCAGGTGCAGAGCGATCCGGAATCGCAATTGCCGCTGTCCGGCATCGGCGGAGTTGGAACGTGGAAGGACGCGGCAGAGTTTATCCTGCTGGGTTGTGGCACAGTGCAGGTATGCACAGCGGCCATGCATTATGGCTATCGCATCGTTGAAGACATGATCGACGGCCTCGAAAACTGGATGCGTCGAAAAGGTTACGTGACGATTGAAGATTTTCGTGGATTGAGTCTGCCACATGTGCGCGAGTGGAAAAATCTGAACCTGAATTACAAGATTGTCGCGCGCATCCATGAAGACAAGTGCATTGGCTGCGACCTCTGCTATACCGCTTGCTGGGACGGTGCGCACCAGTGCATTCACTTGGATCGCGTATCGGGTGTTAGAAACGGACACGTCGAAGCGCATACAAAGCCTGCGGAAGTGGAAGCGACGAGTCGAGCAAAAATTACTGTCACGCCGATTGCGAAGCTGGACAAAGTTGCCGCCAACTCGCAGAACGTCGAGCCATATGCAACTCCGCTGGCGCGTATTCCGCGCGTGGATGAAACGGAGTGCGTTGGCTGCAATCTTTGCGCGCTGGTTTGTCCGGTGGAGAACTGCATTACGATGGAGCAGGTGGAGAATGGGCTCGCCCCGCAGAGTTGGGAAGAGCGGACTGCTGTTGTGGCTGGCATAGAAAAGAGTTGTTGATGGCACTGTTGATCAAAAACGGCGCTGTTGTGACGGCGGAAAAGACATTTACCGCGGACATTCTGGTTGAAGGCGAAACCATCCGCGAGGTGCGCGCCGGAATTGCGCCGGCATCGCACACAGTTGTGGATGCCAGGGGAATGTATCTGCTGCCGGGCGGCATCGATGTCCACACGCATCTCGATATGCCCTTCGGAGGGACCACTTCGAGCGACGATTTTGAAACCGGTACGCTTGCGGCGGCGATCGGCGGGACCACAACGCTGGTCGATTTCGCGATCCAGGCGCGTGGGACAAAGATGCGCGCCGCGCTCGATACTTGGTGGAAGAAAGCTGAAGGGAAGGCGTGTATCGATTACGGCTTCCACATGATCGTGACCGACCTGGCTGATGCGGGCCTTGAAGACATGGACGATCTTGTGCGGGAAGGCGTCGCCAGCTTCAAGCTGTTCATGGCATATCCCAATGTGTTGATGGTGGACGATGCGACGATTTTTCGCGCATTGCGACAGACTGCAAAGAACGGCGCGCTGATCTGTATGCACGCGGAAAATGGCAGCGCCATTGACGTGATTGTGCAGCAGGCACTGGCCGAAGGAAAGACCGCGCCCATCTATCATGCGTTGACGAGGCCGACCAGGGCGGAAGCGGAAGCGGTGCATCGTTCGATTGCGCTGGCGGAGATGGCCGGTGCGCCGGTGTACATCGTGCATCTTTCGTCGGAAGATGCGCTGAACCAGGTCCGCGAAGCGCGTGACCGCGGATTACCTGCGTTCGCGGAGACATGTCCGCAGTATCTATTGCTGTCGATTGAAGACAACATGCCAAACAAGTCTTTTGAGGATGCGAAGTATGTCTTCACTCCCCCTTTGCGCGAGAAGAAAAATCAGCCGAAGCTGTGGGACGGGTTGAAGAATGACCACTTGCAGGTGGTCTCTACGGACCACTGCCCGTTCTGCTTTGCGGACCAAAAACAGCTTGGCATCCACGACTTTACGAAGATTCCCAACGGTGGCCCTGGAGTGGAAAACCGTTTGCAGTTGATCCATCATCATGGGGTGAACTCCGGCAAATTGACTCTGAACCGTTTTGTTGAAATTGTGGCGACTGCCCCGGCGCGCATCTTTGGCATGTACCCGAAAAAGGGAGTGCTGGCAGTAGGCAGCGATGCGGACATAGTTGTGTGGGACTCGAATGCCGAGCACGCCATCAGCGCGAAGACGCACAACATGCGTGTCGATTATTCGATGTTTGAAGGGTTTCGCGTCACAGGCAACGCGCGCCAGGTATTTTCGCGCGGAGAACTTATCGTCGAGAACGGAAAATTTCTCGGCAATCCAGGTCGCGGAAGATATTTGCGGCGTGCAGCGCGCGGAGGCGCGTGGCAATGAGCCAGTCACCCAAATTGGCGATGCATGAAGGCAGCCTCTATAACGAGGACCTCGCGCCGATCCCGCTGTCGCGGCGTACCTGGAGCACCTATAACTATGCCTCTCTGTGGATTGCAATGAGCGTCTGCATACCTACGTACATGCTTGCCTCGGGGCTGATCGCAGGTGGCATGAATTGGAAGCAGGCGATTGGGACCATCCTGCTGGGCAATGTTATCGTGCTGGTCCCGATGCTGCTGAACGCGCATGCTGGTGCGAAGTATGGCATTCCATTTCCTGTGTATGCGCGCGCGTCGTTCGGTGTGCGCGGCGCGAATGTTCCTGCGGTATTGCGCGCTGGTGGCCCTGCTGGTCGCAACACTCAATACGAATGTCGCGGCGAATGTCGTCTCACCCTCGAACGATTTCTCCAACCTGAATCGACGGTTGATCTCATTTCGCACCGGCGGCTTCATCACCGGCGTGTTCGGCATTCTGATGATGCCTTGGAAGTTGCTCGGGAGTTTTCAGAGTTATATTTTTGGTTGGCTGGTAGGGTATTCCGCTTTGCTCGGGCCGATTGCGGGAATCATGATTGTGGACTATTTTGTTGTCCGAAAGTGGACACTCGATTTGGATGGCCTGTATCGGCGACATGGCCCGTATGAGTACAGCAATGGAGTGAATGCGCGGGCCATTGTTGCTTTGGTGAGCGGAATTGCCGTCGCGTTACTTGGATTGGCAGAGCCGGAATTGCGATGGCTGTATAGCTACGCCTGGTTCGCTGGATTTGCGTTTGCAGGCGTCATTTATCTCGCGCTGATGCGTAGCGTCCCCGTGATGGAACCAACGAACGCATTGTTAGGAGAAGAAGTATGAACACCTTGGAAGTGGAAGTCAGCACCGTTGCTTCTTATATCGCAGGACAGTGGGTTGCGCCGAAGAGCGTTGCGCCGCAGCCCGTCATCAACCCAGCCGATGGCCGCGTGATTGCGATGCTGCCCTATGCCAGCGCGGCGGACGTGGACAGTGCTGCTCAAGTGGCGCACAAGGCGTTTCTGGAATGGAGGGACGTGCCGGTAGTAGACCGTGTGCAGCCGTTGTATCGCTACAAAACGTTGCTTGAAAAACATGCGCAGGAGGTTGCCGATATTCTGACGCGTGAAAATGGAAAAACTTCAGGCGATGCCATCATGGAAGTCAAGCGCGCCATCCAGATGGTCGAAGTGGCCTGTGGAATGCCCTCGCTGATGATGGGCGATTCGCTGAACGATGTAGCGAAGGGCATCGATTGCCACACCATCCGTCAGCCACTCGGCGTTTGCGCGGGTATTACGCCATTTAATTTTCCAGCAATGGTTCCGATGTGGATGTTCCCGTTTGCCATTGCCGCGGGGAATACATTTTTGTTGAAGCCTTCGGAGAAAGTTCCGATGACGCCGACGCGAACGACAGAGTTGTTGATTGAGGCTGGAATTCCAGAAGGCGTGTTTCAACTGGTCCACGGCGGCAGGGAAGTGGTGGAAGCGCTGTTGCATCATCCGCTGATTAAGGCGATTTCTTTTGTGGGATCGTCGCCGATTGCAAAGCTGGTCTACCAGACAGCAACGGCGCAAGGAAAGCGCGTACAGGCGCTCGGCGGCGCTAAGAACCACCTAGTTGTAATGCCAGATGCGGACCTTCCGAAGACCGTGGAAGCAATTCTCAGCTCCGCATTTGGCGCGGCGGGGGAGCGTTGTCTTGCGGGCAGCGTGGTGGTCCCAGTCGGCGACGTGGCTGGGCCGTTGCTGCAACTGTTGGTCGAGAAAACGCAGGCGCTACACGTCGGCGATGGATCGAAGGCAGGCGTGGACATGGGGCCGGTAATCAGTGCGGAGCACCGCAAGAAAATCCTTGGTTATATAGACAAGGGCGTCGAGGAAGGCGCAGTGCCACTGTGCGACGGGCGCAAGGCGAACGGCGCCGACCCGAAAGGCTCATATGTCGGCCCGACCATTTTCGACAATGTGAAACCCGGAATGACCATTGCTCGCGAGGAGATTTTTGGGCCTGTGCTTTCTGTGATCCGCGCCAGGACGCTCGATGAAGCCATCGATGTGGTCAACGCTTCCGACTTCGGAAACACTACGACCATTTATACGCAGAGTGGCAAAGCTGCACGCGAGTACCAGGCACGTGTGGAAGTTGGTATGGTCGGCGTAAACATGGCGGTCTCTGCGCCGATGGCCTTCTTTCCGTTCGCGGGGTGGAAGAATTCGTTCTTTGGAGATTTGCACGCGCACGGAAAGGATGCGGTGTATTTCTACACCGAACAAAAAGTGCTGATGACGCGCTGGTTTTAGCTCAAAACGGGCGACGGAACAACTTTTACTCGACTGCGGCGTCGCCGATAGCTAAAGCCTGGTCCAGTGCATCCACCGCAAAATCAATCTGTTCTTCCGTGATGATGAGCGGCGGAGCAATGATCAGATGGCTGATCCACGGAACGAGCGAAACGCCTCGTTCCAGCAGAGCGGCGCCGATCTTATCGACGATGAGTGGCCTGCCTTCCATTTTTTCGCGCATGGTGTTGAGGGGCGTTTTCGTCTGGCGATTTTTCACCAGATCGATGGCCCGGAAGAGACCAAGCCCGCGGACTTCTCCGACGCAAGGATGCTTAGTTGCAAGGCATTTGAGTTTTTCTCCGAGATACGCGCCAAGTTCGCGCGACCTGCGGACCAGATCCAGCCGCTGCATTTCGTGGATGGCCGCAATCGCGGGGGCAAGAGTAAGTGGGTGCGCCTCATAGGTGTGGCCATGGGCGAAAAGATGGTCGTCGAAATATGCGCCGATTTTTTCTGTTGTGGCGCATAGACCGAGAGGCATGTATGCGGATGTGATGCCTTTCGCCGTGACCAGAATGTCCGGCTGCACATTCCAGTGATTTACGGCGAACCATTCGCCGGTGCGGCCCCACCCGGACATGACCTCGTCGGCGATCAACAGAACGCCATGACGGTCGCAAATTTTGCGCAGCCGAGGCATGTATTCCGGTGGTGGGACCAGCACACCGTTGGTCCCGACGACTGGTTCCACCAACACGGCAGCCACGTCGCTTTCATTTTCAATCATGTGCTCGGTGTAATTCGCGCAGGCAATGTTGCAACTGGGGTAAGTGTGTCCGATGGGGCACTTGTAGCAATTGACTTCCGGCGCGAAAATCGTGCCCTGGCCTTTTCCCGATGGCTCCATGGGCCAGCGCCGCGGATCGCCGGTGGCGGCGATGGAGGCGGTGGTCGATCCGTGGTACGAGCGATAGCGTGAGATGATTTTTGTTCGCCCTGTGTACATGCGGGCGATCTTGAATGCGGCTTCATTCGCGTCCGTCCCGGAGGTGGCGAAGAAAAACTTCACCAGCCCGG
Organism: Acidobacteriota bacterium; assembly: GCA_021790655.1. Taxonomy (GTDB): domain Bacteria; phylum Acidobacteriota; class Terriglobia; order Terriglobales; family Acidobacteriaceae; genus JAKAAZ01. The sequence goes on from JAJYGR010000064.1 coordinate 9,616, forward strand.
CAGGAAGTACATCCAGCAGCAACTGGCTGAGTTCGGCGCGCACATCTGTGGCATACGATGGCGCGATATACGCCAGTTTTTGTGCCTGTTCCGCGATGGCGCGGATGACGGCCTGATTTTTGTGGCCAAGGTTGACGCACATGAGTTGTGCCGAGAGGTCGAGATAACGCTTGCCGGAGGAGTCGATGAAATAGCAGCCTTCGGAATCGACGACATGCAAAGGGTTCCAGCTTTTTTGCACCTTCCAGGTGCCATAGTTCAGCTTCCTGGTCAGCTCGACTACCTCTTTTGAAGTGAGGGTGGCATCTGGGGTGGTCTGTCTATTCATGAAAACCTCCTGCAAATTGTAAGTATACGAAAGATTATTGATTTGAAACCCAGAGTAGACCTAAGATGATTGGTTGGCGCGAGAAATGAGGAACAGCGCGAGCATATAACAAGCGAACATGCCGACCAGGTAGAGCTTCGCGCGTGCGCTCGAGCCACGGAATTCATGGAACGCGAACACTCCCCAAAGCGCTGCTACCATCGGTGAAGCCTGGCCGATTGCGTAGGAGATCGAAATACCCACCAGATTGGCGGCAACAAGATTGAAGGCCATCCCGATGCCCCAAATGAGTCCGCTGACGAGACCCATTGCATGTTGAAAGGGAGTGGCCCGCAGGTATTCCGAAAACCGGACTGGGGTACCAATCAACGGTCGTCGCATCAGATAGGGATTGAACACAAGGCAGGACATGAGGGCCCCAAAAGAGAACAGGACATCGATACCGTAGGGCGTAAGCGGATGAGCGGAAGTTAGCGCGCGGGCATTGAAGGGGGCAAACGCGCCCATCAGGAAGCCAGAGACCACGCAGATGGCAACGCCCTTGCGAGAGAAGGCTTTATCCGATCCGGGTAGACAACCGTACGCTTTGCCGATGAGGACTACGGCCAGCAGTGCCATGGCCACGCCAGATGCCAGCAGGGCCGCGTTCCCCTTGGGCTGGATCGCGTAACTCAGGATCACTCCTTCTACGAGGGCAATTCCAATGGACAAGGGAAATGCGATGGCAAGGCCGGTAATTTCAATTCCTGCCACCAGAAGTACATTCGCGATGTTAAAAATAAAACCGCCAATGAAGGCGTAGATGAGATTGCTGGCTGCCGCCGCATGGAGATTCTGAATCAAGCTGTGTTCGCCTGCCGTAGTAGACCCTATGGTGAAGGCGAACAGGAGCGATGTGAGAAAAACCGCGAGGGAAAAGTCCCAATAGGCCAGTTCAAAGCGATAATTCTTAGTCAGTTTATAGCTATTGGCCCAGGATCCCCAACAGATCGTGCTGGCGATCATCATGACAAGCGCGGTCACAAATGTATGCGGTACAAACATGCTTGGCGTCTCCCGGAGTAATCTTTTTAGATTTTTGCAGCTCGGCTTCATGCCGCGCTTAATGAGATTTACAACGGCTGCCCATCTTAACTGGTATGTTGCACGAGTAGCAAAGTCCGGCCAATCTATTTGGCGCGGGTTCAAGGTTTCGAATCAGGCGTGATACAACCAAGTCGGAGAATGTAGGAATGTCCGCCAAACCAATCATCATCATGGGCACGTTTGTTGTGGATGTTGCATTTCGCACGAAATGCATGCCAGCCTGGGGAGAAACGCTTCTTGGCTCGGATTTCCGATTGGGGCCAGGTGGCAAAGGTTCCAATCAGGCGGTGGCCGCAGCAAGGTTGGGCGGCAAGGTTTTTTTCCTCGGAAAAATCGGGCGGGATGCATTTGGCGACATCGCGCGAAATACCCATGCCGCCGAAGGCATCGATCGGCGATTCTTGTTCGAGACGCCGGAACATGCCACTGGCGCAGCGCTGATCGTCGTGGACGAGGCCAAAGGCGAGAACGCCATCATCGTGGTGCCGGGCGCGGCCAACGGGCTCACGCTGGGAGAGATTGATCTCGCGGAGCAAGAAATTGCGTCTTCCGCTTGCTTTGTGACGCAACTGGAATTGCCGCTCTCCGTGGTGGAGCATGGTTTGCGATTAGCGCGTCGGCTGGGCATTCCGACCATACTGAATCCAGCGCCTGCCTGTGAGCTGCCGGATTCGATTTTGGAGCTGT
>JAJYGR010000054.1 GCA_021790655.1 Acidobacteriota bacterium
ACGCCATTGCCGGAGTTGCGGTTCCATGTTCCTCCGCAGATTTGGCCGGAAGGAGACACATCGGCCAGGAGCAAATTGGAGGTCCCATAGGTGAACTTGGTGAGGCCGGATGGCTGTCCCTTACAGTTGATTGCCGTCGGAGTTTGTACCGTGGCAACTTGTCCGAAATTCAGAGAGAGACCATAGGTAAATGGCTGGAGCGTGATCGACGCGGTCGCAGTGACCTGCTGGCCGCTCTGGAAACCGGAGCAGAACTTCTGGCCATAGTTGACGTTGCAGCCAGCCACCGAGAGACCGACGGGTATGGACAAAGTACAGAGAACGACTAAGAGTACGAACCGCCGCATTGAACCTCCCCGCCGCCGCTTGGCGCGGACTGGCGGTCACTGATAAACATTTGCTTTGACGCGAGTCAGATGTAACTAGTTTATGGGTACACTGCGGCTTCGGCAACCGTACGCCGCAGCAATATGGTTTTTATTGTGCCGTTCCACAGACTTTGCCGGCACGGCGATGCCCGATTCCGGGCCCAGGTCAGGGTTGTGTGGCCGGCATATATTGCTGGAACCATTCGAGCGCGCGCTCCAGGACATCGCGACGGTCGTTCGGATTGGAAAAACCGTGCCCCTCATTGGCATAGACCACCAGTTTGACGGGAACGTGCATGGCGCGCAATGCGTGCCAGAACTCAAACGACTGTGGCGCTGGGCATTCTCCGTCGCGGTCGCCCACCACGATCAGCGTGGGGGTCTTTGCATTCTTGATAAAATTGATGGCCGAGCTCTTCGCATAGACGGCGGGATTGTCGTAAACGCTGGCGCCGAAGTAGGGAACCATCCACTGGTCGATGGAGTTTTCCCCGTAATAACTCTTCCAGTCGGAAAGCCCCGCACCGGCCACTGCGGCGCGAAAGCGATGCGTCTGCGTGATGGCGAACATGGTCATGAAGCCGCCGTAGCTCCAGCCGGTGATTCCGACGCGTGCTGGATCGACCGGCAATTTCTTCGTGACAGTATCGACCCCAGCGAGGATGTCGCGGAGATCGCCATACCCGAAGTCTTTGCGGTTGGCGCGGGTGAAGGCCTCCCCTTCGCCGTAGCTGCCACGCGGGTTTGGCATCAGCACAAAATAGTCGAGCGTGGAAAAAGCCACCGGGCCGTAGCCAGCATAGGGCCAGCGCGGCATCACTTCACTCGCCGGGCCGCCATGCACGTAGACGACGAGTGGATATTTTTTCTGTGGATCGTAATTCTTCGGATAGAGCAGCCAACCCTGCACACGGAAACCTTCGTTGGTCCATGTCAGGCTCTCACTCTTTCCCCAGTCGGGCTGGAGTGCGCCGTTCAGGTGTGTAATCTGCATCAGGTTCTTCAGTGGGCCGGCCCAGACTTCGGGCGGCTGCGTAAAACCGGTCTCGATGAGCGCGGCATTGCCATTTTTCGCAAATGACAAACTCAACTCCATCCGCCCATCGCCAATGCTTTCCGGAAATGTGACGCGAGCAGACTTGTCCTCAATACCTGTATGGGGATTCAGCACGCTGTAACGCGCCTGCCCATCGATACCTTCAGTGAATCCAAGCTGGTCATCTTTGATCCAATGCAGCCATGCGGGACTGGCCTTGCGAGCGGGGGTGATGTCTTTCGCTACGCCGCCCTGCGAAGAGATCAGATAGATGTCTCCGCCGGTCACGCCCTGGTCGCTCATCAGGCCGCCGATAAAGGCGATCTGCTTGCCATTCGGCGACCAGCGCGGCACGGCAATCTGCATGGTCGGCTTCAGGATGGAATGCGGCATTCCATTCGCGACGGCCTGGGTGTAAAGCTGCGCGACCCACCAGTTGTCCTCGCCCGGCGGAGCGGCGGCGATGTAGGCGAGATCTTTCGAATCGGGCGACCAGGAAAATTCATACACATGCAAGTCCGCGGGAGTGACCTGGGCGAGCGGTGCATTACCCGTGCTGCTGCCAGCTACGTCGATCACCGCGACGCGCTGAATTTCCGCCATCGTACCGGCGCTAATGACGCCGATGGCGGGCTTCATCGCGGCCAACGCGCCAGCGGGACGCGTGGCATTCTCCACGAAGAGAAAGCCGATCTGTTTGCCATCCGGCGACCACGCGATGGAATGCACAAAGCCCTTCAACGTAGTAAGCTGGCGCGTTGCCGGGCCACCACGCGTGTAGGGCTGTGCCGGATCCACACTCGCGAGAAACACCTGCGTCTGGCCCGGTGTTGCGCAGTCGGAGAGAAACGCAATCTGCTTCGAGTCTGGCGACCAGGCAACGTCACTCTCACTGCATTTCCGCGCGGCATCCGTGTCGGCAATTCCATGCACGGTGATCGTCTGCGTGGAGGCCATGCCGCCGAGCGGCGTCAGGTGGATGCGGCTGCCGATTTTGCCCATGGCAGCGACCCATGCAACCGTGCTGCCGTCGGGGGAAATCTCCGCCTGACGCGGCGAGCGAGTCTTGCCGAGTGTGTCCAGCAGGCTGGCGATGACTTGCTTCTGCGCAGAGTTGGCATTGCTTGAAGCTGCGGTTTGCGCTGCCATCGATAGGGTCGAGAGGCTGACGAACAACCCCAGCGTGGCGCATGTTCCAGCCGCGGCCAAGGTTCTAAAAGAGGAAGAAGAAATAGATCGGAGCGTAGGCATCATCGTGCGCGATGCTATCACGTCTGAGGGGTGATTTGCACCATGGTGCTCCGCTTAATGCGGAAGCTCCCGCCAGCCGCGCGCGGCGGCGGCGATGACCTTCAGCGAGTCCTGCGAGCCATCGGCCTCTCCCTTTTCAAAATCGCCTTCAGTCACAGCCATTCGATTGGTCACATGGGCGAAGCAAAGAACAGGTTTTTGGCAGGCCTGCGCGAAGGCATACAAGGCGGCTGCTTCCATCTCAACCGCCAGGATATTGCGGCTGCGACATTGTTCGATGGCTCCCTGTGTTTCGCGATAGGGCGCATCGGTGGTCCAAGTTGCGCCGCGATACACGCGTTGCGGTGAACGCGCCAACGCAAGGATCGTCTGGTCAACCAGCAGCGGGTCCGCCGCTGCGAACTCTGACGGTGGCAGATAGTGGTAGCTGGTGCCCTCATCGCGCAAGGCGCGGTCGATCAGAATGAAGTATGGCAGCGGGCCTTGCTCCACGATCTGCCCGGAAGAGGTCATACTGATGAGCAATTGACAACCGGAAACGAAGAGTTGCTCGGCCAGAAGCACGGCAAAGGAAGCTCCCACCGCACAACCGATGATGCCGAAGAGTTCTCCCTCCCAGACAAACTCGTACAGGTCTGTGTGGTAACAGGCCCAGCATGCAGACCGTTTCGCATCGCCATTTTTAAGCAGCGCACGCACAATGTCTCCATCCGGGTCGAGGAGGCAGACCTCCGGCACGCGGCCTTCGGGCAGGTTCCTCTGCCGCCGCGCTTCCCGCAAAAGGTTTTCCGGTTCGAACACGGAGGCGTCTTCGAAATGCTTGTCCGCGAGGATCGGCGGAACATTGTCTTCGATGATCGGCGGAACATTGGATACGATTGTTTTTTCCTGCATCGCCAGTCCTCTCCTTTTTTTAACACTTGTTCTTAAACAGAGAAGCTGGAGTTCGTCCGTGGCTTACGATTCATCCATTGCTATTGAGCTCCATAAATCTCGACGCTGCCAGATAGAGATACGTGCGGCAGATTTTTGTGGCGTAGAATTTCGATTGTATCTCCCACATTGAAATCCTATATGCCTGCCAAACGCTCTAACACTCCGCCCAGTCTTGTAGCGCTCGTCGGCCTGCGCGTGGCGGTTGGCGTGCTGTTTCTCATCTTCGCGGAGTATAAAGTTTTCGGCACGCAGTTCACGCTTGGCGGAGGCATGGAGAAATGGGTCCATCGCTTTCTTCAGGATGGCGCCTATCCTTTTATGGTTCCGATCCTGAAAAACTTTGTTCTGCCCCATGCGCATGTGCTGGCCTTCCTGGTCGCCTACGGAGAGATGGCCATTGGCCTGTCGCTGCTGCTTGGAATATTGGTCCGGCCAGCCAGCGTATGCGGATTTCTCTATATGCTGGCGCTGCTGTTTTCGTCGAATTACCCAGGGCGACATGCGGCTTTCTGGCAATACTTCGGCGCATCGCTCGACCACTCGGTGCTGGCGCTGTGCTTTGCTGCGTTCGCATTTGCCAATCCGGAAGAAATACTTTCCATTCGCCGCCGGGTGAAGCCGTAGCAATAGCGCTGGCAGACCCCACGATTTACCAGTGAAACAAAGCGCATAGATAATTGATCGAGTGAATTCAACAGGAGGCGAACTATGCCGGTTGTCAATCTGGAGCAGAAGCTCTCGACGTTCACAGAGTATTGGTCGCCGAAGATCGTGGAGAAGTTCAATGGCCACGACATTATGGTCGTCAAGGCAAAGGGGGAATTTGTTTAGCACGCCCATCCGGACACCGACGACTTCTTCCTTGTGCTGAAAGGCAACCTGACCATTCAGATGAGAGACGGCGATGTGCACCTGAAAGCCGGGGACCTCTACGTTGTTCCCAAAGGCGTGGAGCATCGTCCAGTCGCGGCTGAGGAAGTCCACCTGCTGCTGATCGAGCCAGTCGGCACTCCAAACACAGGCGGCGATGCCACCGCCGCCAGCAAGCATGCAATCTGATAAAAAGCGCGGGTGCCACCTTGAAGTCGAGAAGATAGCTTGACACCTGTTTTACTGTCTCATACGCTTGAGGTCATGGAAGTGCAACTTACTGCGGATCAGAGAGCGTTTGTGCGCCAGGCTATTGCGACGGGCAGGATGCACGGTGAAGAAGATGCAGTGCGGGAAGCGCTGGCCCTGTGGGAAGAACGTGAGCGTAACCGTGCGGAAATCCTGGCATACGTGGATCGAGCAGAGGTTTCGCTGGCGCGTGGCGAAGGCCGGATCATCACGCAAACGTCCATGCGGGAACTTGCTGAGGAAGTAAAACAGCGCGGACGCGCCCGGCTTGCCGCAGCGCAAGCAACTCCCCGCTGATGGCGCACCCAATGTGGTTCTGGAAGCAAAATGAGATATGGGCCACCCGCCCACTGCGCTCCCCAAATTTTGTTTGCACTGTGTGCATGTATTGAGACATGAAGGTTCTTTCTTCATCGACTTGGATAACAACGCCGTCGATACCAGGCAATCTCACTCGGACAGGCGTTCCTACAGCGAAACGCTTGGGAGGCTTAATTTTCTGATGCCTGAGCGTTTTCATGCCTCTACTATAAACCGCTTCAACGTGGCAAAAAGAGTCCATCGCGCATTCAAGCCATAAGCAAGGTCAAATGGGAACTGGAAATTAGTTAGATCCTGAGTTGACTGCGGTTGCCGTGTTCGCCATGAACATCTTCGACACGCTATTGCATCCCCCGCCCATCCCCGCGCTGAAATTCATTCCCTATCTTCCACACGAGGTGCCGCTTGAATTCCTATCGATAAGCTCCAGAAAGAAGGCAAAACCCGGTATGCTTTCGATATAAGTTTCAGGGGGAACCATGAAAATTGCTGCAAGCGTGACCGATCTGATCGGACGTACTCCATTGGTTCAGTTGAACCGTGTTACGGAAGGGTATCAGGCCCGGGTGGTGGCCAAGTTGGAGAGCGCCAACCCGGTGGGCAGTGTAAAAGACCGCATCGGATTTGCCATGATCGAGTCGGCGGAACGCGAAGGCAGGATCAAGCCGGGCAAGACGGTACTGATCGAGCCAACCAGCGGAAACACCGGCATCGGGCTGGCGTTTGCGGCAGCTGTGAAGGGCTACAGCCTCATCCTGACGATGCCGGAAACGATGAGCCTCGAACGCCGCATCCTGCTGCTGGCCTTCGGAGCGAGAATTGTGTTGACGCCCGGTCCCAACGGCGTGAAGGGGTCGATCGCCAAGGCGGAAGAGTTGCTGCGCGAGACGCCCAACAGCTACATGTTGCAGCAGTTTAACAACCCCGCAAATCCGAGGATCCACCTGGAGACGACCGGACCGGAAATCTGGAACGATACAGATGGCAAGGCGGACATATTGGTTTCGGGCGTTGGTACCGGCGGTACGCTGACTGGAGTGAGCGAATACATCAAGGCCAGAAAACCGGAGTTTTGGACTGTAGCGGTGGAACCTGCGGACAGCGACGTACTCTCAGGCGGCAAACCGGGACCGCACAAGATCCAAGGTCTCGGCGCGGGCTTTGTGCCCAAGGTGCTGAAGATGGAGTTGATCGACGAGGTCATCCGCGTGACAAATGACGATGCAATTGCCATGGCGCGGCGGCTGCCAAAAGAGGAAGGCCTGCTGGTTGGCATCTCATCCGGGGCGGCAGTACATGCCGCGCTCCAGGTTGCGCGACGCCCGAAAAATGCAGGCAAACTGATCGTGGTGGTCATCCCCAGTTCCGGGGAACGATATCTTTCCACTGTTTTGTTCGATGAATTGCGCCAGGAAGCGCAGCAGATGAAGACCTCCGCCGTGGCGCCATGAACCTCGTTCAATTGATTCGCGAAGATATACGATGTGTGTTCGAGCGCGATCCTGCCGCCACCTCGCGGGCAATGGTTTTGCTTTGCTATCCGGGCCTGCACGCGGTGTGGGCCCATCGCATTCACCATTGGCTCTGGTGCAGGGACCGGAAGCTGCTGGCGCGCGTGTTGTCGCAGATCACGCGTTTTTGGACAGGCATTGAAATCCATCCCGAGGCGCGGATCGGACGGCGATTGTTTATCGACCATGGGATCGGAGTGGTCATCGGGCAGACCGCGATCATTGGGAACGACGTTACGCTCTACCAGGGTGTGACCCTCGGCGGCACCGGAAAAGGCGAAGGCAAACGGCACCCCACGCTGCGCGACGGCGTTTTTGTTGGGAACAACGCCAACATCCTAGGCAACATTACCATTGGAGAAAATTCGCGCGTGGGCGCCGGGTCCGTGGTCCTGCGCGACGTGCCTCCGGATTCGACCGTGGTCGGCGTTCCGGCGCACATCGTGTACCAGGGCGGCAAGCGTGTGCTCATCACCGATCCTCGCGAGGTGAACGACCCACTCTCCGATGTCATTATTGCGCTGGCGGATGAGGTGAAGCGATTGAAGGCGCGCGTGGAACGGCTCGACGGCGAGCTGCAACAGGCCGCGCGGCAGGAGGAACCGGCGACTGCGTTCATGGCGGAGGAAGAGGAGCGTGCCCAGTACCGAAGCGAGCAGTCCTCAAGATCCGATTACGTGAGCATGGGCGAGGGCATCTGAGCACCTTCACAGGTATTCAATCACCAAATCAGATGGCTGAAATGACATTGCTGCAAATCTTCTGCCATCAGTAGTGGCTTGCATCCTGCCTACGGACCATTGTCGAACAACTCCAATGCAGCCGGGCAGATATTCTTATTCCGGGATTCTGGATTAAGCTCTCGCATCTCTGCACAAATGCACAACTGGCAGCTATGCGTCCCAATCGATATCCATCTTTATACCGATATAAATGTCCACCTTTATGCCGATGACGGAAGAGCGGAAGCTCTGTAGGATCGCTTTGCCTGCCACTTTAAGTGTAAAGAAACCCTCTGCGGCCGGGACTGTTTGAATGGGTTCGGATTTAGGGATGAAGTTATTCGCTGCGGCTATGTTTTCGCTCCTGGCTTTGGGTCTTGTATCCATGGCCTTGCAGGTTCCTGTTACAGGCCGCGCAGCGCAAACTATCGAAGCGCGTCCACAGATTGCTTTCATTGAGACCCCGCTGCTTGTGCCCGGGGAGCCAAGCAAACGGTTCCCGCAGGGGAGCCATCTGGTACGCATGACCATGGGAGCGCAATCTCGTTCCCCGGTCAACCTGACTCCCCAGTTCTTCGCCGTCGCGTACCCACGGATGTCCTTCGATGGTGCATGGGTGCTTTTCTCCGCGCAGACGGGAAAAAACTCTGGCTGGCAGATATGGGAGATGGCTGCGGATGGCTCCCGTCCACGCCAGCTTACGCACTGCCTAGGCGACTGCCTGCAGGCCGCCTATCTTCCTCGCAACCAGATTGTGTACACGGCCATCGGCGGAAACGGCCCGCAGAGGTCGTCCACTTTATATGTCAGCCAGTGGAATGGGGAGAACGCCCACCCCATTACCTTCGGCCCGGGCAACTTTCAGGTGGAAACCGTCCTGCACAGTGGACGCGTCCTTGTCTCCGCCGAGAGACCTCTGCTTGCAGGCGGTAAGGGATGGGGCCATCGCGCACTGTACACGATCAGACCGGACGGTACGGGACTCCATCTATTTCGCCAGGACGCTTCTGTAAACTCTGTCCGCGGGGGAGCGGAAGAGCTGGAAGACGGAACGATCCTGTTCGTGGAAGGGAAAGGCGCGGCTCAACAGGTTGGCGGGGAGCTGGCGTGGATTCCGCCAGGTTCGTTGCACGCCGCAGAGATTACCACCCTACCATCCGTCTATGAATCGGCCCATGAACTTCAGGCGGGGAATTTGATGGTGGCGAAGCAGAACTCCGGCCCTTCCGCTACCAACCGCACATTCGACCTGTACTCCTTCGACCTGGCCAGCAGGACCCTGGGAGATCGCCTGTATCGTCAGCCAAAGAGTTCCAGTGTTTCTCCGGTTCCATTCGCGCCGCATCCGGTGCCGCTGTATTATCCGAGTATCCTTCACCCGGAAGAAAAGACCGGACGTTTTCTCTGTCTCAACTCCTATATTTCGGCAGACGCCGCTCACGGCCACATCGCGGGACACATTGCGCAGGTGCGGGTGATCGCGCTGGAGCAGGGCCACCACGAGCGCATTCTGGGGAATGCTCCTGTGGAGAAGGATGGCTCCTTTTACATGACGGTCCCCTCGGACACGCCCATCCGTTTTGAATTGCTGGGCGCCAGGGGCGCAGTGATACGCGCCCAGAAGAGCTGGATATGGACGCGACCGGGCGAGGACCGAGGGTGCCTGGGATGCCATGAGAGCCAGGCACTTGCGCCGGAAAATCGGTGGCCGCTTACGCTCAATCGCTCCGACACGCCGACTCCCGTGGGGGTCCCCATCCATCCGCAGGGAAACACACTGAATACGAGGAACAGATGAGGACGTCCCGACGTCAAATCGTGATCTTGCTGGCAGCCGGAACTCCGCTCCTGGCGCTTTGCGGGCTTTTGGCACAGACCGGCGCAGTGCAGCCGCCAACTGCCCTGCCTCAGTTTGAAGATGTGACGGCGAAGTCCGGCATCCACTTCCAGCACTCATTTGGCGAAAAGGACCTGCGCACCATCCTGGAAGGCACTGGCTCCGGCTGCGCCTGGATCGACTACAACAACGACGGACTTCTCGATCTGTACGTGGTCAACGGGCGGCATGTGGATGGCCTCACCGACCATTCCGCTCCCGATGGCGTGGACGCCACCAACCACTTGTATCGCAACAACGGCGACGGCACCTTTACCGACGTGACCGCACAGGCAGGCGTGCCGGGAAAGGGCTTTGGGGTGGGCGTGACAGCAGGCGATTTCGACAACGATGGCCACGAAGACCTTTATGTAACCAACTACAACTCCGCCATCCTGTATCGCAACAACGGCAATGGGACCTTTACCGACGTTACGGCAAAGGCGGGCGTGGACAACCCGTATTTTGGCACCGGCGCGGCCTTCCTCGATTACGACCGGGACGGACGGCTGGACCTGTTCGTGGGAAATTACCTGAAGTTTGAATCGAATTATCGGCTGTATTATTCCGCCGAACACTATCCGGGGCCGTTGAGCTATGACCCGGAGGTGAACCGGCTCTTCCATAACAACGGGGATGGAACCTTTACCGACGTGTCGCGGCAATCGGGGATCGCCAGCGAGCCGGGGCGGGCCATGGGCGTGACCGTCGGAGACTACGATAACGACGGCTGGCCGGACATTTACGTTGCCAACGATACCATGAAGAGCTTTCTCTACCTCAACAACCACAACGGAACATTTACGAATGTCGCCTCCGATCTGAACGTGGATTACGGGCAGAATGGCGAGGCGGCCACGGCCATGGGACCGATCTTCGCGGACTATGACAACGATGGCTGGCAAGACCTGTTTGTTTCCGATGCGCGTTACCACCGGCTTTACCACAATCCCGGCAAGGCTGGCGGCCCATTCCAGGACGTGACAGACCGGAGCGGGGTGGGCGCGGTCTCCGGCCAGTACGCCGGATGGGGAGATGGATTTTTAGATTTCGATAATGACGGCTGGAAAGACCTTTTCATCGTGAATGGCGGGTTGACTTGGCTGGTCCCCATGGAAGCTGTTTTGCTGCGCAACAATGGCAATGGGACCTTCGCGGACATTTCCAGCCAGGCCGGGGGTTTTTTTAAGGCGCAGTACGTCGGTCGTGGAGCGTGCTTTGCGGACTATGACAACGATGGGTACATCGACGCTTTTATTACGACGTTGAATGGCGAGGGCGTCCTGCTGCATAACGACCCCCCGCCGGGAAAGCGGAACCATTGGCTGACCGTCAAGCTGGTGGGAACGCGCAGCAATCGCGATGGCTACGGTACCAGCCTGGAGGCTGTAACCGGAACACAGCACCAGTATCTACAAACGACCTCGGAGAGCGGCTACCTTTCGCAGAACGATCCACGACCGCATTTTGGGTTGGGGCAGCACACGGAAGTGGACACCCTCATCCTCCATTGGCCCAGCGGGACGGTGCAGACGCTCCAACACGTTCAGGCCGACCAAATTCTGACCGTGACGGAGCCTGCACCCGCCACTCCCGCGCAGGCGGCAGGGAAAGCCCGATGAGGACGCATCCCGAAGGACGGAAACGCATGGTGGCGGGTTGGCGCAGGCTGCTCACCGGTGTTGCTGGGTTTGCTCTGATGCTCCTCCTGGTCTCCAGTTGGCGGCGCACTCCTGTCGTGGCCTCTTCCAGCGGGCCGGAGCGGGCGGCGGGCAATTCCGTCCCGCAGTATTTGAGTCCGGTGGCCCTGCAGCTCTCCCCGGATGGCCGCTGGCTGTATGTGGTCTGCGAGGACGGAGACCGCGTGCTGGCGGTGGACACGCGCACTCAGCAGGTCGCGCGGCAGGTCCGGGTGGGCCATACGCCGCGCGGCATTGCCATTTCGCCAGACGGCAAGACGCTGTATGTCTCGAATGAATGGGACGGCACCGTCACCGAAATCGATGCGGAGAGCTTGCGGACACGCCGGACACTCCAGACTGGAGCGGGGCCAGTGGAAATTACCACCGACCGCGCCGGTAAAGTGCTGTATGTGGCCAACACGTTGGGAGATGACGTTTCGTTGATCGACCTGGCGACGGGAAGCGAGATCAAGCGGCTGGACACCGGACATTTCCCCGAATATCTCGCGCTTTCCCGCGACGGCCGCCGGATTTACGTGGCCAACCTGCTGGTGCGTGGGCCGTACAATCAGCCGCCGACCTCCGAGCTGACCGTGATCGATCCCGACAAACAACGGGTGACGGCGCGGATCGCCATACCGGGAGTCATTCAGCTTCGCCACATCGCCGAATTGCCCGCCAGCGCGGGCGGGGCCCTGCTGGTCCCGTTTATGCGGCCCAAGAACCTGAACCCGCTGGTGCAAGTCCGGCAGGGATGGTATCTGACGCATGGGATCGCCGTGGTTCGGCCCACCTCCCAGAGCGCCGAG